>NZ_CAUZLS010000003.1:0-199641 GCF_963580785.1 Fructobacillus cardui
GATGTCAACAACTTTCTGAAAAGCTTTTATCAACTGCCGGTCATCTAAGATAACCAGCGACTCGCTAGAAGCACGTTTGCTTCGTAACGAACAATAACTAGTATAGCGCCTACCCTCCTACTCGTCAATAGTTTTTCCATGTTTTTTAAAGAGATTCTAAAAGGGCGAAAGATACTTTTCTCGCCCTTTTATTAACGGATAAAACACGAACATTATTGCTATTGATTATTAAATCATCAATTAATATTTAACTAGCATCAAAGGATGTGAATGTTGATGGCTGAATTGTTGTCAACAATTCACGGATATCATCAGCACTCTTAAAGACCAATTCCTTCGGTAACTGCTTCTGTAATGCCTGATAATCAGTGACATGAAAGGAATATAATGACTCAGCATGACCTTCACCTTCGACTGCTGTGGCCAATTCACCCAAGCGCCAATCGTCAAAATTAGTCACACCAATCTTTTGAAATGCGGACAAAATCGTTCCCAAAGAGGTCTTTTCTTCATGATGGTGAACCTTGACCGCCCAAAAATGATCACCTGAATCCTTTTGATGGACTAAAAAATAGGGAATATCGTGGTCATATGCAATAACCGTCGCTGCTACCATTGTCATATAGTACTCCTCAGCTAATTCTTTTTTTTGCTTCCTCAATCCAACCTGGCAAGGCTAACGCAATTGGTTCAAAACCGTAGTCCAAATGATAGTTCGTCCAGAAATGTCGTTTCACGCTGTTGTTTTTAATAATCGGTGTGTCCTTGAGTGGCATGATGCCCACCTGACGAAGAGAGAGGGAAATCTTACCAGTGTACTGATCAATATCCAATACAATCACCTGTACCTGGTCACCGACTTTCAATTCGCCGTTCAAGTCCTTAACAATCCCTGATTTGAACTCCGAAATATGAACCAAACCTTGCGTTTGCTCGTCTAATTTAATAAAGCCACCATAGGGCTGAATACCAGTAACTGTTCCTGTCACCAGCTGTCCAATTTTATAAGGCATTTTTTTCTCCTACTGTCCTCATTATAGCAAAAAGCGCCCAACACTTTTAGTGAAGGACGACTTTTTCAATGACAATATCATCGATTGGGCGGTCAGCGTAGTCTGCTTTTGCCTTAGCAATCTTATCGACAACATCCATCCCAGAAACAACTTGACCAAAGACAGTATGCTTGCCATCCAACCATGGGGTTCCCCCATTTTCTTGGTAGGCAGTCTGAATTTCTTCTGGCAATCCCTTGAGGGCTGCCTTCATTTGCTTAGGAAAATGACTCGCTTGAACAATAAAGAATTGTGACCCGTTCGTCTTTGGTCCAGCATTCGCCATTGACAGAGCACCGCGAAGGTTAAACAAGTCATCTGAGAACTCGTCTTCAAAAGGCTTGCCCCAAATACTTTCACCACCGCGACCAGATCCTTCAGGGTCTCCCCCTTGAATCATAAAATCAGGAATCACTCGATGGAATATAACGCCATCGTAGTAACCTTCCTTGGCGTGCGTCAAAAAGTTTTCGACCGCCTTAGGTGCTTGTTCTTCAAAGAAAATCAGGTCAATATCACCATAGTTGGTTTGCAAAGTGGCTTGTGCTTCTTTTACCGCCAAATCTAACTGTGGAAAATCAGCCATCTTATTCTCCTTCATCCTGAACAACAGGGTTAATGACAACATCCCCTGCTTCAATTTCTTCTAGAGCTTGCCCAACTGATTTGTTGGAATCAAACTTAACCTTTGTTGCTGGCATCCCGGCATCCAATTCACGGGCGCGCTTTGAAGCTAAGGCAATCAACTTATACCGTGAATCAACTCGCTCTAACAACTTATCTACTGATGGATACAATAACATGTGCTACTCCTTTAGTCCGCAATTTGATCAAATACGCGGCTAACCTTCAAACGTTCAGCAGTAATAATTGCCTTAATTCGGTCAACGGCTAACTCGACGATATCATTCTCGACGGCATAATTATAATTGATCATTTTCTTCAATTCGTCCTTAGCGGCTTCAACACGTTGATTGATGACTTCAGGCGAATCAGTTCCCCGGCCCTCTAAACGGGTACGGAGATTTTTAATGTCAGGTGGGGTCAAGAAAATATAAACCCCTTCTGGCATTTTTGTCTTCACTTGCAAGGCCCCTTGGACATCAATTTCCAAGAATACATCCTTACCGGAAGCTAAAGTTTCATCAATGAAAGAACGTGGCGTTCCGTAGTAATTACCGACGTACTCGGCATATTCCAACATGTCACCTGCCTGAATCTTTTCTTCAAATTCCTCACGGGAAACAAAGAAGTAATCCTGGCCGTCCACTTCACCAACTCGTGGCTTACGAGTTGTTGCTGAAATGGAGTAACGGAAATCAACACCGTCATCTTCAAAGATTGCCTTACGAACTGTTCCTTTTCCGACACCAGATGGGCCTGAAAGGACGATTAACAAACCACGTTGTGTCATGCTCTTCCTCTTTAACATCAAAATCTACTTTAATGTTTGTATTTTACCAGAATTTTTCTCATTATTCAATGACGGGCTCAAGTGACCACTGATTTGTCAACCTAATTCTAACCTTCCCTGAGACATTTTAGAAAGTCTGTTCGCCTGAGGGGAACAAAGCCTTAAACGCCTTTAAATCAGCCTTAAATTAGTTCTTAATAAAAATTTAACCAAGAAAAGCACTTGCAATACCAAACATTTGTTCGTATACTAAAGGCAACAGTGAAAGAGGAGGCGGTCTCATGCAAGTCAATCTTGATAGCCGGACTTATTACAATCTAATCATTAAGCAAGGCAAGCATGTTTTTGCCCGCTTACGCGAACACTTTGCTGTCGTTCCATTGAAGCAACAACAAAATAGCCAGGAACTCATTACCCGCTTAGAGTTGGCCATTAATCTCCAAGAACCAGTGGACGTCCAAATGAACTATGGTTTTGATCAAGAACAAATCCAGGACTTCCATGGCGTCTTATCTCAGACGCCAGCTGGCGCATTGTTGATTCAGGATCAAAAGACGAAGCAAATTCATCAATTGATGCCGGACCTCTTGCGCCACATCTCATTTTCATAATTCTGCTAAAAATGCCTGTTGGTTTTCATTGAAGACCAGCAGGCATTTTTATCTTTACTTTTCTTTAACTAGTTCTTCAACGTCATCAACCGTTAGCTGTCCTAAGAGCTTGTTTAAGGCAGCAACATCCAGATAATGGTCGACGTCAGTTAAACCAGCTTCCATCTTCTTAAAGTCCGTCACGGCCTTCTTATTAGCTAAGAATTGCAAATAGCGGGTAATTTCGCCCCCTAAGCCATCCAATGAATAAAAAACAGGCTGCCAATAGTCAAAGAGATTCTCTTTGACAAAAGTAGCAATCAAGCTAGCCGTCCATTGGTGATGGTCAGCCTGCAACTTTTCTGCCAAGCCCTGATGTAAGGCCTGCAAAAGAGCCATTTCCTGGTCCGACACCACTCCGGCCGTCGATGTCTTTTGGAAGGTTTCCACCATCCGTTTTCCAAAGGCGATTTCTTCTTCCTGTTGCTCTGCCGTTAAAGCAGGTGTCAAAGGCTTTGCATCGGCATTTTTTAAATCAGGTAAGGTAACCGTTAAGCCACGAAAGACTTCTTGAATCGTTTCCAAGTCGAAGTCATCGGCGTCACCGTTTTGCTTTAAGAATTTAAATTGCAAGTCATCGATTGCTGATGACTCACTCATCAACTTGGCAACATCCTGGCCCTGGAAACGGAAGTAATTTACCGCCATGACCGTTCGCATAATCATTTTCCAGAAATTTGGATCAAACTTAGTCGTTTGTACGCCATAACGTGGTGAAACCTGCCCTTCCTTGGCCAAGAAGGCTTGAATATCATACAAAACCGGCGTCAGTAAGACAAAGTAGCGCCAGTCACGGTCTGTTGATTGAACCAAAGTGGCTTGCATCGCCTCGTTTAAGTTGACAATCACCCGTTCATCACTCGTAAAGGCAGAGAAATTTTGCTGCACCATGGTGGCAATCAAGTCATCCAAGAAAAATGAAGCCGCTTCAAAGACTGCTGGCTGGTAGGCAGTATTCTTAGTTAAAAAGAACCGTGCTCGCAAGAAACCAGCAAATTCATTGTAATCAAATGGTGCTAACTTCTTATTTTCACGAAACTTGTGCTTTGTATTTTGGTGTTTAAATGCTTTAATTTGTGCTGACTTTCCTTGTTTCACAATGGGCCTCCTACCTTAAATTGATAAATCGAGTTGGTAACGTCCGTGACCAAACTCACGCAACTTAAATTGAAAAATCTGTTCCTTACGCTCTAAGTTTGGTGTTTGGACCTTGGCCTGCAAGTCACCTTCAAGTTCTGCCACTTCAATGGCCTGGTTAATGGCTGACATGACCGGTGCAAAGCTCTTAGGATCGGCAGAAGCATAAAAGAGCTCCGCATTCCCGTAGGTATTGGAGCGACGAACTAAGTTCACGGACACTTTAAAGCGGTTGGCTTCAAAGACCAAGTGATTATAGTTAAAATCGCGAGCGTATAAAAATAGTGCGGATAAAAATTCTCCGGCTGGGTACTTATCAGACATGTTGTCTTCCCTTCTCGTTGTTTCAAGTAATTGGTGGCGGATTAAATACGTTACTAACATCAGGACTAAGCATGCTTTTTATAAATAAAGACGGGATTATTGGGCTGCTGCAAGGCTGATTTTTCAGTCCTGGCCAAATTCAAGCTTTAGCGCAAGGTCACGATCGTGGCGCCATCCCCGCCAGCATTGGCGGAAGCAAAATGGAAGTCCTTGACCCGGCGGTCGGACCGCAGAAAATCAGTGACACCCTTACGTAATGCACCGGTTCCCTTTCCGTGAATAATCTCCACGGAAGAGAGGTTGGCCAAAACTACCGTATCCAAGTACCGGTCCAAATCAGTAATGGCTGCCTCGTAGCGAACGCCACGTAAGTCAAGCTTGGCCTGCACGCGGCCGGTTGCTGAACCGCTATGGGCCGTCTTAGCAACCTTTTGTCGGTGTTGCCTCTGCTTTTCCTTTTGAGCCTTGGCAGTTGCTTCAGTCTTCGTCAGGTCATCTTCGTCAACCAGCATCTTTAAGATGCCCAATTGGACTTCCCACTGACCGTTCTTATGCTTTTTCACCAGAGTTCCCTGCTGGTTATAGGATTGAACCACCACGTCATCCCCAGGAGCAAGCACTTTGGCCTTCTTGGCTTTTTGAAGAATTTTATTTTTCTCCAAGTGATCACTTTGATGCAAGGAAGAGATGGCCTGCTTTTGCTTTTGCAATTCCTGCTCGGACAAGCCAGCCTTTTGGCCACCGGCCAAGCGTTCCTTGCGGATAGCCGCAATTAACTGGTCCGCCTCCTTTTTGGTCTTTGCAACCAAGTGGTTGGCTTCCTTTTTGGCATCCATCATGACCTTAGCCTGATTTTGCTCCAGCTTTAACGTCTTTTTTTCCAGAAGCGATTGTTCACTTTGAACCTGAGCAGTCTTTTTTGCCAAATCAGCTCGCTCGCTCTTGGCCAATTGGCGCTGGTCAACCAAGTCCTGAATCATCTTATTCAAGTTTTGATCCTCAGGGTTCACCAATGACTGGGCATCCGCCAACAACTCATCATCAAAGCCTAAGCGCTTGGCGATGGCCAGGGCATTTGACTGTCCTGGTACACCAATTAAGAGCTGGTAAGTGGGCTTGAGCGTTTCCACATCAAAGACCATGGAGGCGTTTTCCGTTTCTGGACGGTCATAACCATAAAGCTTCAATTCTGGATAGTGGGTCGTGGCAATGGTTTTAGCCTGCAAAGAGCGGGTTCGATCTAAAATCGCCATGGCCAATGCGGCCCCCTCTTGTGGATCCGTTCCGGCTCCCAATTCATCAAAGATGACCAGAGATTGGTCATTTGTCTGCTGCAAAATCTGCTTGATGTTGGCCATATGCGAGGAGAACGTGGATAAGTTCTGCTCAATCGACTGTTCATCCCCAATATCAGCAAAAATCTTGTCAAAGACCGCTACCGTCGATGGCCGACCGGTCGTAATAAAGAGTCCCGACTGAGCCAAAAGCTGCAAAAGTCCCAACGTCTTGATCGTAATGGTTTTTCCACCAGTGTTTGGTCCTGTAATAATCAGCGTTTGGTAATCAACACCAAGACTAATATCGTTTTTAACGGCCTTCTTTTCACCAATCAACGGGTGCCAGGCCTGGTTTAAGACAACCGACTGATCGGTTGACAAGGCTGGTGCCTGAGCATTTTGACTTTTAGCTAACCGTGCCTTGGCGTTGGCAAAATCCAATTGGCCCAAAATCAGCGCATTGGTGACCAGGTCTTCACTATGAAGGGCCAGTTCAGCAGAGAGCTCAGCTAAAATCCGATTTTCCTCAGCTCGGGCCAAAACATTTAATTCTGACCATTCGTTGGCTAATTCAACCACCACCTGCGGTTCAATGTAGTAGGTCTGACCACTTTGGCTTTGGTCATGGACGACTCCCGGAATTTGGTGCCGGTATTCGGCCTTCACCGGCAACACATAGCGGTCAGACCGCTTTGTGACAATCGGCTCCGAGAGGTACTGGGCTGATTTTCCCCGCGTATACCCCTGCAGCTTCTGTCGGATAGCATTCTCATGCCCCGTCATTCGCCGCCTAAGGCTTGCCAATGCCGAAGAGGCGTTATCCAATACTTGCCCCGTCTCATCGATGGCCTTATTGACCTGAACCGTCAATTCGGGCAAGAGCACTAAGTCAGCCGCCTTAGCAGCCAGACGGTCCACTGACCCCGCCAAATCATCCTGAATATTTTCAAAAAAATGAGCAATTGCGGCGGTAGCAGTTAACACTTGGGCCAAACTGACAATTTCCGCCCCATTGAGGCTTGCCTGAATTTCCAATCGACGAACCTGATCTTTAATGTCCACCAAGGCCGGCAACAACATGCCACCCTTTAATCGATCAATCAACACGGCCTCGTTGGTTTCCTGCAACCAAGCAGACACTTGATCAAAATCAGAAGACGGTTGTAAGTGATCAACTAGGACTTGTCCCTGTTCGGTCTGAATAAAGGGATACAGTTGGTCTTTGACCTTTTCATATTCTAATGTCTGTAAGACTTTTTTATTCATTCTATTTGTTCCTTATTACTTAAAGCCACCACTGATAAATTTGGTTCGAAAGAACCGGCGTGGTGTTCAAAAACTGATTTAAAATTGGGCTTTGGCTAAACTGCATTTGCAGCCAGGCATTGGGGACAACCGATAAGACCTGCAAAATGAAAAAGCTTAAAACAACTCCAATTCCAAAATACAAGATACCACCCAGTAAGCCGTCGAGTGCTCCTAAAATTGGCAAACGGCGGATAAAGCGAATGGGGCGCAATAAATAGTGGCCAACAAAAGAACCCAAGGCCATCACGACCATAAAGGCCAGACCCGATGATAAGAACTGGGTTCCTTGACGAGAAACCTCGTCTGGCACACCTGGACGGGAGAACTGGCCCGAAACCCAGTTAGAGAAGAGATCAGCGAGGGGCTTGGAGTAAACCGTGGCCATATAAAAGACCAAACAAAAAATCGCTAAACGGGCCAAGACGTGGACCAAGCCTTCCCGGTATCCGGACAAGGCCATGAGGAAAATTACAACAGCAAAAATCAGTGAAAGAATCATTTTCAAGCTCCTATTTCGGCGCGATTTTATCTGGCTCTCCCCAACCAAATGCGCTCAATTCACATACTTAATACCGTCAATTATACCATTAAAACTGCTATAATTAAGTGGTTACAACCCCATTTATCAAGAAGAAAGCGGGCTTCAATGCAAAGCGTACTATCCTTGTCAAAGGCAACCATTAAGAAATGTCAGGACTACTATGCAGGTCACATGAAAGAATCAGCACCGGCTGGCGCACTCTTCCAGGCCCAAACAAATGAGACGACCATCACAGCTTACCATTCCGGCAAAGTGCTCTTCCAAGGCAAAAATGCCAATCTAGAGTCAAACCGATGGGCTGATCAGCAATTAGACCTCAGTAAAAAGGGTGAAAAAAGAGTCAAGGTACGACCCCAGCAGAATCAACCTGGCCAAAATCTTCCTGCTGGCTTTCAAAATTGGAGCGTCATCGGTTCGGATGAAGTTGGCGCCGGTGCCTACTTTGGTCCACTAACAACGGCGGCTGTTTATGTGCCACAGGAACAAAGTGCTTGGGTCAAAAGCCTTGGTATCGCCGATTCGAAGACACTAACTGACGAAAAAATTAAGGCCATGGCGCCTCAGATCATCGAACGCCTCCCCCACCACGTTGTCAACCTCATGCCGGATAAGTACAACCAATTGCAACAAAGCGGACAAAACGTTGTGGCCATGAAGGCCCTTTCGCACAACTTTGTTTTAGCAACCGTCCTCGGAAAAATCAGCCCGACAAAACCGGATGGCTTCTTAATTGACCAATTCGTCACGCCCAATTCTTATTTTCGCTATCTAAAAAAGAACCACCAGCAGCCAATCGTTGAAAATCAGGTCTACTTCACCACCAAGGGTGAGCGTTACCACCTAGCCGTCGCCGCGGCTTCTATTCTCGCCCGCTACGTCGAACTGATTTCAATGGCCGAACTGAGCCAGGAAGCCGGTATTCACCTACCAATCGGTGCTGGTAAGGAAGCAGACCGCGTTGCTAGCCGCCTTATCAAAGAGGGAAAAGACTTGAACCACTTTGCCAAGGTCCACTTCGCCAACACCAAAAAGGCTGAAAAATTAGCCCGTGGGTGAGTTAATGCTAGTGAGCGTTAAAGGGTTCTAGGAACCCTCGGGCTCTTAAACCAAAACACTCCCCCAAAGCGGCTCTATTCCAAACCAAATTTTATTGATAAGAAAACCACTAAGCAGAATCACCTGCCTAGTGGTTTTCTTTACTTGTCATCGTTTAAGGACAAGTCATGTTCACTAATTTCAATATCATTGCGGTCCTGATCTTCTTGATCAACCACTTGGTTCGCCAATTCTACTTTCTTAGCAGCCAAGGTCTCCTTGGCTTTCGAAACATAGGGCGCCAAATTGTCTTGAACGCGACTAGCAGCCTGCTTCGCTTGGTCGGCCTTGGCCTGAACCTTTTCTTTGAGTTCATCTTTTTGTTCTTCGTGCATCAACTTGTAGGCCGCAGTGACACCAAGACCAAACAAGAAACCAGCAAAAATGCCATTCGTTGCTTTTGACATAGCAATTCCTCCGTTACTTTTTATTTTTTTTAGAAAAGAGACCGAAAACCTTCGACAATGCTAACGTAGCACCAGCCTTTGAGATTGTCCCCATCCCTGCTAAGTTATTTGATGCCTTGCGAACCGAACCATTCAAATCGGAAACTGTCTGCGATAAATCAGCAGCAGCCTGAACAGTAACGTCTAGCGTCGCCATCTTATCGTTGACATCATCCAACAACATGTTTGTGTTCGCCAAGACCTCGTTAGAAGAGCGGGCGATGGTATCGATATCAGTTGTCAAGATGCTGACCGATCGGGTTAATCGCAACAAAAAAATACCGATAAAAACAACCAAAAGCAAAAATGCTAAGGCAAAAATTAAAATTGAAAGTTCTCCAATAGTCATAAAGTGAGATTCTCCTCTCGTTGCAATAAAGGACAGGTGATTTGCTCTTATTGTAGCAGACTTGAAACATTATTGCAGGCTCAGACCTTAATTTAGTCCCTCAAATAAAAAAGCCCCAAAGGGCTTTTCATTAACGAGCGTAATCAACTGCTCTCGTTTCTCGAACAACTGTCACCTTCACGTGACCAGGATATTCGAGTTGTTCCTCGACTTCGGCCTTAATATCATGGGCCAAAACCGTTGCTTGAATGTCGGTCACCTTTGAAGGCTCAACAATCACGCGAACTTCGCGACCAGCTTGAATAGCATAGGCTGATTTAACACCCTGATAACCATCCGCAATATTTTCAAGGTCGGTCAGACGCTTCACGTAGTTTTCAAGCGATTCTGATCGAGCACCTGGACGAGCAGCAGAAATTGCATCCGCAGCTGCGACCAAGTCCGCTAGTGGTGAAATTGCCTCCGTATCGCCGTGGTGGGCGGCAATGGCATTCACAACCACTGGCTTTTCCTGATATTTCTCAGCTAAGCGAACGCCTAGTTCTACGTGAGAACCTTCCACTTCCGCATCAACAGCCTTACCAATATCATGTAAGAGACCAGCACGCTTTGCTTGTGCAACATCCATTTTAAATTCGGCAGCCATCAAACCGGTAATCTTCGCCACTTCAATTGAGTGTTGCAAGACGTTTTGTCCGTATGATGTCCGATAATTCATTCGACCAATTAACTTAATTAAGTCTGGGTGTAGGCCACGCAGTCCTAGTTCAAAGACAGCTTCCTCACCCTTTTGGCGAATATTTTCATCCATTTGGCGACGCGCCTTTTCAACAGCTTCTTCAATCTTAGCTGGGTTAATGCGCCCGTCAGAAATCAGAGCCTCTAAGGCGTTTTTAGCAATTTGGCGACGCAGGGGGTCAAACCCTGACAAGACAACCGACTCTGGCGTATCATCGATAATCAAATCAATCCCAGTCAATGCCTCAAGCGTCCGAATGTTGCGGCCTTCACGACCAATAATCCGACCCTTCATCTCCTCACCAGGTAAGTTCACAACGGAAACCGTGACATCTGAAACGGTGTCAGCAGCCGAACGCTGGATAGCTTCCACTACCACGTTCCTTGCCCGCTTTTCGCCTTCGCTTTTAGCATTAATTTCATACTCTTGAATCAAAGCTGCTCGTTCACGATCCAACTGAGCACTCGTTTCGGCTAAGATTTGCTCCTTGGCCTGTTCTCGAGTCAATGCCGCAATTTCCTGCAACTTCTCTTCCTGTGCAGTCAAAGTAGCCTGTGCAGCATCAGCCTTTTTTGTGGCTTCTGCTAACTGGCTTTGTACCTGGTTCTCTTTTTGAATCAGCGAAGCATCTCGCTGGTTCAAAGTTGCGTCTTTTTGATCCAAAGTATCTGTCCGATCCTGCAGACGACTTTCTTGGGCCTCGACCTTTTTTTCCCGACCTGACAGTGATTCAATCACTTCATGACGGTACTTTTGGACCAAGTCCTTTGCGTCAACTTCTGCATCCCGTTTGATACTTTTGGCTTCATCATTTGCTTGTTTTAAAATGTTTGCTGCAACCTGCTTGGCGCTATTGAAACGCATCTTGTCTAAGATTTGTTTTACAAAGTAGCCACCAGCCAAGCCGATTATCAAAGCAAAGAATGCTGAAATAATAATCATACCCATCGTATTTTCTTCCTTTCAGCAGTGAATTTTTTCAATTCACAATTCTAGTATAGACAAAAATAGTCTTTGGGTCAATTAGAAAAGAGAATGTCTTTTTCTTGTTTTTTAAATAAAATATTTTAAAAATCTTCGATAAAATCAAAACAAAGGCACAATTAATGAAAACAGGTCTGTTCTTAAATGCCACAAGAACAGACCTGTTATGCTTAATTTTTAAAACGACGATTTAAATCTCGTTCCTGGTCGCGCTTTTTAATTGATTGGCGCTTGTCATATTGCTTTTTTCCACGACCAACACCAATTAAAACCTTGGCAAAACCACGCTTCAGATAAACCTTCAACGGCACAATGGTTACCCCAGGTTCCTTCGCCAACCCGGTCAATCGGGCAATTTGTTTTTTGTGCAAAAGTAGCACCCGGTTGCGTAAAGGATCAACGTTAAATTGATTACCATTTTCATAGGCCGCAATATGAACATTGGTGAGGATTGCTTGACCATTGTTGATAGTCACAAAACCATCCCCAATCGTAATTTGACCGGCTCGAACTGATTTAATCTCGGTTCCGGTCAAAACAACTCCGGCCTCCAGGGTTTCTTCAATCGCATAGTTAAAGCGAGCCTTGCGGTTCTGCGCCAGGGCTGGATCGTCTTTGCTTTTCTTTTTGTCCATCCGGCTTCCCTTCTGCAAGTTTTAAAACTGCTTACTTTCGATGGTTAACCTTAAATTGGTGTCTACCGTTACTTGAGCCATTCTTTTGTTGGCCTGGTTTGGGTGAGCGACTCGAGTTATGACCACTAACACTACGATTAGCACCATGGTTGCGTTGTTGGCTACCAACTGACTTCTGACCGTTCTGTCCGCCATGATGACGGTTATCGGAACGGTTATTTGAACCATGACCGTTCGACTTCTGGTTAGAGCCGTTCCCATGACCAGCCCCCTTATTCTGACCACCACGACGGTTACCACGACCATTGCGGTCACGGCCAAACTTACCCTGATTTTGTTGTGGTACCCGAATATCGGTTGTGGGTGCTTCCTCAGGATTCAAGAGCACAAAGTCAACGGTTGATTCTTCCTTATTGGCACGAATGACCTTGATTTTGACCTTTTGCCCGATTTGGAAAATATGGTGCTTTGACCGACCAATTAAAGCGGCATGCTTTTCATCGTACTCATAGTGGTCGTCCGTTAGGTTCGAGATATGAACCAAACCTTCGACCGTGTTTTCCAGGGAAACAAAGAGGCCAAACTTGAGGGCAGCATTGACGACACCATCAAATTCCATGCCAACCTTATCTTCCATATACTCGGCCTTTTTCATCGAATCGACTAATCGTTCCGTATCGATGGCCCGACGTTCACGGGTTGACGTATCAATCCCGATTTGTCCCAATGAAGAAGCATACTTTTCTTGCGCTTCAGCACCCGTTCCATTCTTGGCATACCACTTAATCAATCGGTGAACAGTCAAATCAGGGTAACGACGAATTGGTGACGTGTAGTGCGTATAGTAATCAGCACCAAGACCAAAGTGGCCCAGTGGTTCCGGTGAATACTTAGCCTGCTTCATTGCTCGCAGCATCATCGTTGAAATCATTTGCTCTGCTGGATCATCTTTCACTTGGTCCATCAAGGTTTGCAACATCATTGGCGTGACCTTAGCCGGATCGCCTTTAACAGGATGTCCCAAAGCCTTACTAAATTCGAAGAAGGACTGTGCACGTTCTTCATCAGGCACTTCGTGAATTCGATAAAGGAATGGTACCTTCAGACGGTCATAATGTTCAGCCACCGTTTCATTGGCCGCCAACATGAATGATTCAATCATTCGTTCAGCTGTTCCTCGTTCGCGGACAACCACGTCAATTGCCTTCCCGTTTTCATCAACAACAATTGAGGCTTCTGGCGTATCGAATTCAATGGCACCACGGCGAACACGCTTTTGATACAAAATTTGATGTAACTCACCCATTTGATCAAACATGTCAGTCAAACCGCTATACTCTTCTCGGGTCTTATCATCCCCAGCCAAGATTTCGTTCACGGCCGTATAGGTCATTCGTGCATGAGAACGAATGACTGATTGCTTAATTTCATGCTTCACAACCTGGCCTTCGCGGTTAATTTCCATTTCCACGGACATAGCCAAACGATTGACATCTGGGTTCAAAGAAGCAATCCCATTTGACAATTTTTGCGGCAACATTGGAATCACACGGTCTGTCAAATAGACAGACGTTCCCCGGTTGTAAGCTTCCTTATCAATGGCTGAACCAGGACGCACATAGTGAGAAACATCTGCAATATGGACACCAAGGTGGTAGTTACCGTTATCCTTTTTCCAGACTACGACAGCATCGTCAATATCCTTGGTGTCGGCACCATCAATCGTTACCAATGGTTGGTCAGTAATATCCTGACGGCCTTGATAATCTTCTTCCAACACTTCATTTGGAATCGCATCGGCCTCAGCCATGACCTCATCAGGAAAATGGTTCGGTACCTTCTTATTTTCAACAATTTGCATGATATCCATGCCAGGTTCGTTTTCATAACCCAAAACCTGGGTCACGGAAACCAAAAGTTGCTTAGGATGAACACGGTCAGCAAAGCGGTCGACTTCTGCCACCACTACCTGGCCATCGTGCAATTCTAAGCCATCCTTAGCTTTTTGCACCAAAACCTGATAAGAACCCGCCTTCTTATCGTTTAAACGAATTTGACCCAGGGCACCCTCTTGTTGTGAACCTGCCGTATAAATGCCAACAAGGCGTTGGTAGGCATGGTCAATAATTTCTTCAACGTGGCCTTCAGGACCACGGTCATCAGACTGTGCCGGTTTCACCATCGAAACGCGAACAGTATCGCCTTGCATTGCCTGCCCAGTATTGTCAGGGGCGATAAAGTAGTCGGGTAAGTTTTCATCATAGCGGACAAAGCCAAAGCCCTTATCATTGGCCTTAAATTCACCCTCAATTTCACCGCTTACTGCTTGGTATTGATAGGCATCGCCCACCTGCTTAGCCGTCTTAGAAACGACCATTTGGTCCAAGACCCCAACTACCTGTCTGTAACCGGCTGCATCATTCATGCGCAGACCGTCAGCCAAGTTTTGTGCCGTAAAGGCCTGAGTTGAATTGGCCTTCAAAAAGCCCGCGATTTGTTCTTTTAATTGCTTTAATTCCATTATTTTCTTAATGTTCTCCTAAAAATGGTAAATAAAAAATCAGTCTACAAAAAAGTAAACTGACCTTTCAATTAATGAGCGGCAATATACATCAAGGCCAAGGCAATAATGAACCAGATGGCTCCCAAAATGGTTGTTGCCCGACGCAACACGGCTTCAAAACCGCGTGACTTTCGCTCGGTAAATAAATCGGCTGCTCCACCAGACAAAGCTGACAAAGCATCCTGTTGTTTGCTTGGCTGCATCATGACTGTCACGACTAACAGAAAACCGACAACCAGCAAAAGGATGGTGAGAATATTCGTCACAATGACCGCCTCCACTCGCTATTTCATATTTCTTAGTATAGCAGAACTTGCCTTAATTTCCAAGGCTCAGCCGGAACATCAAGATTCCGCCAGCCACGGCTACGTTCAATGATTCTGCTTGACCCAAAATTGGAATGTAGAGGTTAGCCGTTGTCTTCTTGGCGAATTCAGGGTTAATGCCCTGACCTTCATTTCCAACAATCAAAGCACCCGCCGACAACCCTTGAATTTCTTGGTATGGCTTGGCTTCCTGATTCAATTCGGAACCGTAAACGGGCAAGTTGTTGTCTTCAAAAGCAGCAATCCAATCGTTTAGGTCCCCCTGCAAAACTTCCAAATGGAAGTGTGAACCTTGCATAGCACGAACAACCTTCGGTGCATAGGCATCAGCAGTTCCTTCACCCAAAACAACTCCCTTAAAGCCAGCAGCATCCGCTGTTCGGATTAAGGTCCCAACGTTTCCTGGATCTTGGATGGCATCTAAGAAGAGCCAAAGCCCATCATGGACATAGGTAGGATCAAAAGTCTTTTCAGGTAAGGTTACTTCGGCAAAGATTCCCTGTGGCGTCTTTGACCCTGCAATATGGGCAGCAACTTCCTTTGAAATTTCAAAGGCGGGCACACCATGGGGAACATCTGGCAAGTGTTCTGCCATCTGCTCTTCTGTTGCCATGATAGCGTGGAACTTTGCCCCCGCTTTGATGGCTTCCTGCACTAGGTGCCAGCCATCAAGCAAGTAAGTCTTTTGCTCAAGCCGTCCCTTTTTTGTGGCTAACTTGGCCCAAGCTTTCACTTTGGCATTTTGTTTGGATAAAATTCGTTCCATTATATGTCCTTTATTAATTATTTCTCGTTCCGGCGTTGTTGCTTGCCGGCATTTCGTGGGCCAGATTGTTGGCTCTTGTCATCATCTGTTACATCTCGAGGGCGCAAATCTTCGGGGCGAACACGATTCTGATTTGTCCCAAAGGCAGCGGAAGCTGGTTGGCTCAACAAATCATCGGCACCCTTTTTAAGAACAAAGTTCTTATCCACGTCATCCTCTAACTTAGCATACATCAAATGCACGATGAATGCTTGCAAAACAACAGTAATTCCACCAACAATAAAGTAAAGACCCAAGGCCCCAGATGAAATCAGGGTAATCCCAGCAATCATTACTGGTGAAATCCACAGCATCTGTCCGGCTGTTTTCTTTTGTTCAGCTGGCATGTGGATCAATGACAAGTATGCTTGAGCCGCATAAATCACAAAGACGACCAGCGACAGCAAGATTTCAGGCTTTGACAAAGGTAAACCAAAGAAGGTAGCCGTCTTCAAGCCATCGGCGTGTTGGATAGCCAGGTACAAACCAGAGAAGATTGGCAATTGAATGGCCATCGTCAACCAGGAAATCCCGCCGGTCATCGAAACACCATTCTCACGGTACAAGGACATTGAAGCCATTGAAGCCGCCTGCTGCTCTTCTGCCGTCTTGGCACCCTTCACAGCCGCTTGAACCTTTTCCAATTCTGGTCGCAACTTTTGCATCTTTAATGATGACTTTGTCGTGTTAATTTGTTGGTTAACAAAAATTGGCAACAGGATTAAACGAATAATCGCCGTTAAGATAATAATGGCCCAACCAATGGCGTTGACACCGCCAACCCATTTGGCAATCTCCGTCAAAATATGGGCAATTGGTGTCGAAACAAACCGATACATTCGGCCATGAACGCCGTAACCACCGGTCATTAAGTAGATATCTAACAGGACAAACAAAATCGTGAATGTCCGCTTTGCTGATTTCATGAAAAAATTCCTCTTTTAATAATTTAATTAGTCTTAAACATTATAACAAGAATGTTCGCGAAAAACTGTCTTTTCTGAAAGCAAATAAAAAGACTAGTTCGTCGATACGCCAGAACTCCCAAAATTGGAAGTTAATAGCAAATCAGCCAATCAGTCTTTTTGATGGTTATCTGTTTCTTTAACCAGCGGGAAGCGCAACCGGAAAACCGAACCGGAACCAAGCGCTGATTCAACCTGAACCTGGCCACCATAGGCGGCGACCATCTTTTTCACGATACTCAAGCCTAAACCATTCCCACCAGTTTGGTGCACCCGCGCCTTATCGACACGGTAAAAACGATCAAAAACGCGATCCAAGTCCTCAGCGGCAATTCCTTGACCGAAGTCTTGAACGCCAATATCAACCCAAGAACCGGATTCCGCCAAAGCCAGGTGAATTTCCTTCCGGTCGGTTGAGTACTTCAGAGCATTATCGATCAAAATAATGAGGAGTTGCTCCAAATGATCTGAACGCACTGCCACTTCAGCCGGAGCTCCCAAAGCATTGTCCAATGTCCACGAAAAATCAGGATGGACCATCTGCAAGTCGTGGTAAACCCGTTCCAAAACGGGCGCCACCTCAGTCTTTTCAGGTTGACTGCTGACCGTTAAGTTTTCTGCTCGAGTCAACATCAGCATTTCGTTGACCAAGGTTTCCATCCGAGATATTTCAGACAACGAAGAGTGAATGGAATCTTCTAAGACCTCTGGATCATCCTTCCCCCAGCGTTCCAAAAGCTCCAAATGTCCCTTAACGATAGCCACTGGCGTCCGCAATTCATGCGAAACATCTGAGACAAAATCTTGCTGAGCGTGGATAAGACCCTGGACCTTATCCATCGTCTCGTTTTGCACCTGCCCCAAGTCATTGAGTTCCTTATTGTAGGCAACCGGCTTGACTCGGTCATCTGTCACAGGGTCCTCTTCAAAGGCCAGCATCGTTTCTTGTAACTTTTTAACTGGGCGCACCAAAAATTGAGCCAAAATCCAAGACAAGCAAATCGTCCAAATCACGGCGACAATGACTAGAAAAGCCCACCAATGGCTCAGCTTCTCAATCGTTTCACCATGAATATTTGGGCCTAAAATCAGGTCCAAACAAAATAAAATCACGGCTAACAATAGTAAAAAGCCCACCGACAAGGCCAGCGTCAATAACGTCTGGATTGAAAGGGTCGGTGAGACATCTTTTGTTTTCTGCTTGCTTGCTTTCATCTTAGCTCCGCATTACATAACCCGTTCCACGAACAGTTTGGATATAAGAAGTCTTTGATTCTGGATCATCCAACTTATTACGCAAGTAACGGATATAAACATCAACAACGTTGGTTTCGATTTGTGTGTCAAAGCCCCAAACTTCTTTAAGTAACTTTTCGCGTGACTGCACGACATTAATATTTTCAACCAATAGCAACAACAAATCGTATTCACGCTTCGTCAAGTTAATCACTTGATCATCACGGCGTGCAATCCGGTTTTCTTTTTCCAGTTGCAAGTTCTTAAAGCGAATAATCGAAGGTGACTTATCTGCTGGGTTTTGTTCAATATCGATTCGACGCAAAAGTGACCGCACGCGGGCCAACAATTCTTCAATGGCAAACGGCTTGACAACATAGTCATCAGCACCATAATCCAAACCTGAAACTCGGTCAATCACAGAGTCACGGGCCGTCATCATGATAATCGGCGTCTTCTTCACTTCACGCAAGCGACGAGCGACTTCAAAACCATTTAATTCTGGCAACATCAAATCAAGCAAAATTAGGTCGAAGTCCTCGTTTAAGGCCTTGTCCAAGCCCTCGCGGCCGTTTAAGACCGTTTCCACGTCATAACCTTCATGCTTTAACTCTAAACTGACGAACTTCGCCAAGTTTTCTTCATCTTCTACAATTAAAATCCGACTCATATTTTCCCTCACGACGTCCCTGGATGCTCAATAGCTCAAGTGCCATCGAACAAAAATGAATAAGTTCTAATCTTATTCTACCATAAACGTCAAAATTTTCTCATTTTTTAAAGAAATCATCCAGTTTCGACAGGCGGGGATCGAGAGCCTGTTTCTCATCTGTTGCTTCTTCTTTCTTTTCTTGTTCTTGTCTGGCAAAGTCCTCTTCTGAGATAACTTGCCAGTCCTGACCAGTTGGCAGATCTGCCCCTGCGGCCTCTTCTGTGGTCAAAATTTGACTTGGCAAAGCGGCTACCAAATTATCTAAGATAACCGAATCCAAGTCTAGGCTGCTTTCTTCTAAAACAAAAACTGCCTCATCCTCATCAAAACGTTGTAAGCGTTCTTCATCAGCCACATAGGTTTCATGGATATCAACAGCAGTTGACCAATCAACCGGTGCAAGTGACCTTGATGATGGCAGGATTAAATCAGCATGAACACTGGCAGACAAAACGATGTCTTCGTTTGCCAATGTTTTAATGGTCCCCTTAACCTGCACGAATGGCGCCTTAATAATTAAATCAGAAAAACGCTCATCAATCAAATATTGTAGGTCTAATTTTTCATCAATTACTAATGGGCTTTGTTGAAACTTTGCTAATTGTTGCTTGGCGTACTTCATGATTTCACTCCTGACTCTGATAAATTGGCTTACGACCGACGTCTTGCCCCTGCTTAGCATGAGTTTGACCAGCTAATACTTGCCAGATTTGACCGGCTTTATAATCGAGTCGTAAATTAGCTTTCGCCAGTGACATGTCCACTCGCGAAATAATTGGCAGCGTTGCTGTCCGCTTGACTTCACTCAAATAGGCCTGGCCCAAGTCATTAAAGCCGAGTAGACGAATATAAGAATCCGCCATGGCGGCCTGCATTTGATCGACCTTAATATTCAAAAGTGTGTACAACAACGTTCGTTGAATTCGAGCAAAGGTATAGCGCTTAGTCTTCACTGATTTAATAAAGGACTGGTAAGACTGTGGTCCTTCAACAGCTGAGGCAACACCCGCCAGTCGGTGTTCCAAACCTTCGGCCATTTGGTACACCTGTCCCAACTGCCCGACCGTATCAGTCAACAGGCGGTAGCGAAGCAACTCAAAGAAGGGCTTTTCAAACGCTAAAGCGGTTGGCTTTGTTGACAGGGCCTCGAAGGCTTGGTCCGAAACGACTGGCCTGATTTTTTCAAACTTTCCCTTGTGAAGAGCAAGTCGAATTGAAGAGGCCGAAGCAATCGTCTGCCCCTCCTCAAAGGTCTGATCATGGTAACCCGCTTCCAAACGGCCAATTGGGTACAATTTCATTTCCTGACCACTCGCAACCACGGCTTTGGCATAGGAAAATGCCAAAATATCGTTTGGGTCTTCCATTTTAAAGCCGGTCTGCTCTTCTAGCTGTTGAGCGTAGGCCGAAGCATAGGTCTGAGTCCGGTCAGTAAACTGCCCTTCGCTTTCAATAGCCAAGGCTTGCTTGGCCAAATCCAGAAAGTCAACTTCCGGGTGTTCCGAACCAAAAACCAGGTCTTTAACACCCAGCGCTTGCAAAATTTGAATGGCGCCAGCTGCAAACAAGTGGCCAGGTTGCACCGCATAAAAGATCGGTAATTCAACCACCAAATCAGCACCAGCAGCCAAAGCCAGTTTGGTCCGCTCCCACTTATCCAAAATGGCCGGTTCACCACGCTGGACAAAGTTGCCAGACATCACCACTACTGCTAAATCAGCATTCGTTAGCTCTTTGGCCTTTTGAATATGGTAAGCGTGGCCATTATGGAAGGGGTTATATTCTGCAATAATACCGACCGCTTTCATGATACTCCTCCTTTATGAGCCACAAAGAACCAACGATCATCCTGGTTATCAGCTGTTTTGCGACCAAAATCAGCGCTGATTTCCACTTGGTCAAAGCCAGCCTTGCGCAAGGCCTTTTGGTAGTAAGCCATGTCATAGGTCTGTTCGTGATGAACTTCGCGCACTAGGTTAAAGGCATCGATATCCTCATTGTACAAAAAGAACTTTAAATCATGATCAACGGAATTCTTTTCTTCACCGGGAAAACTAGTCCACATAAAGATTTGGTCCGGATCATCATCATTATTATAGCAGTAATTGTCATACAAAACGTTGACTTGGTAGGGCGTAATCACATCAAATAAGAAAGTCCCACCGGGCTCCAAGTGATCGTAAACCTGCTTAAGGCCCGCTTGAAAATCCGCTTTCCCAGGTAGGTAGTTAAAGGTATCCGCAAAGGAAACAATGGCTGGATACTTTTCTTCCCAATCTGAAAAGTCGCGAATATCGGCCTCCAATAAACGTAGGTCAACATTCGCCTCTTCGGCATGCTTTTGCGCCAAGGAGAGCATGGCGGGTGCCATATCTAAGAGATCAACCGTAAATCCTTTTTTCGCCAATAAAACAGCTAGTCGACCAGCGCCACCACCCAAATCAAGAATTTTACTAGCGGGTAGATGGTCTTCTACATAGTGCTGCCAGTCCACATACAAATCACCATCGAAGAGATTGTCATAGAGGCTAGCAAAGGTTTGGTATGGTGCATTATTTTCGTCAGTCATCTTTTTCTCACTTAAACAACATTGGCTGGTGGCCAGTCCATCAAAGACCAACCCCCAGCCAGATATCTTACTGATTGATTAATATACTTCTTCTGCGAGGTAATTCGTTAAGTCGACATTTTCAGCATCGAACCAAAGGCGGTCCAGATGGTAGAAATCACGAGACTCTTCATCAAAAACATGGACGATAATATCACCGAGGTCTAATGAAACCCATTCGGCACGGTCGTAGCCCTCAATATTGAGTACCTGTCCCCCGGCCTTTTGAACTTCTTCCTTGACTTCACGGACAATCGCTTGCACCTGGCGGCTAGAACCCGCCGATGCAATCACAAAATAGTCGGCCAGTAAGGATACCTTTTGCATATCTAAGGCGGTGATGCGATCACCGTGCTTACTATCAATGGCGGAAACAACTGTTTGCAACAAATCCTTTGAATTGATGGTTGTCATGTAAACTCCTTCTTATTCTGCAAAATGACGAGCCCAGTCATTATAACTGGTGAAGGTCTTGGGATAGATCACGTTACCATTCTCGGCCAAAAACGAGAGGGTGTGCTGTAACTGATAGAAAACACCCCGGTCCAAGGACTTATTCGTGATTTCTCGGGCCTCTTTGACGCCTGGAAAATCACGACCAGTTTCCAAGTAATCGGCCATGAAAACAATCTTCGCTAAAGTCGGCATCTCCACACCGTCTCCAGTTGTGTGCAACCGAACAGCATCTAGGATGGCTGGGTCATCAATCCCCAACTCATCTTGAATCATTTCTGCCCCAACAACACCATGCCAAATAGCTCGGCTCCAGTTTTTCAAATTAGGATCCAAGTGAAAACGGTCAATTGCTACTAAAAAGTCCTCAGCTGGCCGTTCCTTGGCATAGTCGTGGACCAAACCGGCCAATGCCGCTTGGTTTTCATCAACACCATTTTTTTGAGCCAACTTACGGGCATAATCTGAAACGCGTAAGCAATGTTGGAACCGGCCATCTGAAAGCTGGGCCGAAACCTTTTTTTCAACTGCATACAACTCTTCTTCAAAAGCTGTCATCTGTTCCCCCTCTTCACAAAATTTAGTGGAAAAGCTCTCTGTCTAGCGAATCTTTTCCACTTCAACTGAATACTTCACATATTTTGCATCCGTTGCTGGTTCATACAAGACCAAGGTTTTTCCAATTACCTGAGCAACCGTCACCGTTGATTCTTCTTCAATAAAGGCAGCCAAGTCCTTGGCTGACCAGTCACTTCCTTGTTGCAAGTTGACCTTAATCAACTCACGCTTAGCCAACGCCTTTTTGACCTCCGCCAACCATTCCTGGTTAGCT
This sequence comes from Fructobacillus cardui, assembly GCF_963580785.1. Classification (NCBI taxonomy): domain Bacteria; kingdom Bacillati; phylum Bacillota; class Bacilli; order Lactobacillales; family Lactobacillaceae; genus Fructobacillus; species Fructobacillus cardui. The sequence goes on from NZ_CAUZLS010000003.1 coordinate 22,452, forward strand.
CCGGCTTTCCCAACAGAGAAGATCGGTGTTAACCCGTTCGCTTGTGACCGCAGGTAGCGTTTTTGTTTTCCAGTTAAATTTTGCATTAAATCATTGCCTTTCGTAAGAAGACCCCGACTCCCTTAGGAGCATAGGCCTGGACGTGAATTCCAGCTGGCAAGGTAATAAAGCCCAAACCAGCATAGACCAAGTCCATCTTTTCGTTAATTTTAAATTCGAATTTAGCGAAGTCAACATTTTCATCAGCTGGTGCTGGTGTCAATAATTGGCCTTTGTGCTTCGCATAGAAATCATCTGCACCCTGACGCTTCGTGCGATGAATCATCAGATTATTTTCAAAGTAGGCCGTGACAGCCGCTTTTGCTCCATCTGCAGGACCAATTACCAAATCAAAGCGTGCTAGAGCCCCAAAGAAAAGTGTTTGATCCGGATTTAATTGATAAGTCCGGGCTTTAATCTCAGCCTTTGGCAAAACGTACTTAAGGTCTTTATCAGTCACCCAATGGGCGTACTGGTCCTTTTTAATAATCCCAGGTGTGTCAATCAAAGATTGACCATCGTCCAATGGAATCGCAATTTGATCCAAGGTCGTTCCTGGGAAGCGTGAAGTCGTGATTAACTCTTGAACGCCTGTTTTTGACTTAATAATTTGGTTAATTAAGGTTGATTTACCAACATTGGTTGTTCCAACGACGTAAACGTCACGACCATCGCGCAGTGTATCAATTTTATCTAAAATTTGATCCAAATTTTTTGGATGGGCAGCAGAAACAAGTTCAATTCCAACAGGGTTAATGCCCTGTTCCTTTAACTGTCCTTGGACCCAATTCTTTAACTTATGTTCCTTTAAGGACTTAGGCAAAAGATCAACCTTGTTGGCAAGGACCAAAATCGGATTCTCTTGGCCAACAAAGCGTGGTAAGCCAGGGATGGTTGAGCCTGAAAAATCAAACAAATCCAAAACGTAGACAATCAAAGACTTCGTCTTAGAAACCTGATGAAGCAAGTTCGCAAAATCATCATCCGTTAGTTCAACGGGTTGAATTTCGTTATAATGGCGCAAACGGAAGCAACGTCGGCATAGTAATTCTTCGGCCATCAGTTGTTTCTTTAAGGCAGAAAGCGGCAAAAAACCCGCTTCTTCCTTATTATCAATTTGCATTTTAGCGCCACAACCAATGCAGTATAATCCCTCAGCTAAAGCTTCCTGGACCTCTTCATCGGTTGCAATCGTTTGCACTTGTTCTTGCTCAAATTCTTTTTCTGTCATTAATTTTTATCATTTTCCCTAGCAGAAACAGCTTCCTTGAAAGTTGCGTGCCAGATTAGCGGGTGCTTTTGGCTATAAATCAGTTTTTTAGCTAGCTTTTCAAGTGTCCGGTTAAACCATGTTTGCCACATGTCTGATTCGACCAATTGCTTGACCAAAACTGATTTAACGCCAGCCAAGTGAGCCGCCCAAACATCAGTTAACATCTGATCGCCAACCATCAACACGTCTTCTTTTTGCAAGCCCTGCTTTTTGAGTACCTTCAAAATACCACGCGGCATCGGCTTCAAGGACCAGGCAACATAGTCAACATCCAAACCAGAAACAGCCTTCTCGACTCGGTCCCAGGTGTTATTTGAAACCACAACAACCTCAATCCCGGCTGCTTTAATTTCTTTTAACCAAGCATGCAATTCTGGTGTCCCATCGGGGTTATTCCAAGCCAGCAACGTATTATCTAAGTCTGTTAATACGGCTTTTACACCTTGGTCTTTTAACTCCGCCACCGATAAGTTATAGACGGACTCAACCGTATAGGTGGGCTTTAAAAAATTAAGGGGCATATCTGTCTTCCTTTTTTATTTCCTTAGTCCCTATTATACACGATTAGGCCTTTCTTCGAGCAAAAAAGGACCCCTTAACGGGGCCCTTTGTTTTCCGATTTTTTATAGCTTAGTACCAACCATTACTTTGGAAGTGGCTAATAGCATTTGCTACAGAACCATAGCGGGCAGCAATATAAGCCTGCATAGCTTGTAATTGAACGGCATAATTACCTTGGTAGTTTTGGCCAGGTACATAAGTTGCATAGGCCGCAGGAGACAATTGCCCGATACCATAGAATTGTCCGTTTTGTGCATTCACGTTTCCGCCTGATTCACGAGAAATCAACCAGTTAATGTCACCAGAGGCTGTTGAAGTTGTTGCAGCTACTGATGTCGTTGCTGTTGATGCGGAAGAAGTTGATGCAGCTGCCGTGCTTGTCGATGAAGCTTGGGCAGCAGTTGAAGTGGCCACAGGCGTAGCTTGCGCTGCCTGAGTTGTCGTTGCAGACAACGAAGTCACTTGGCTTTGACTGTTGGATGTATCGTCAGATGAACTGGCAGTGTCATCATCAGATGAAGCAACAGTCTGGCTAGCTGCAGTATTTTCCAAGCTCTTGAGATTATCAACAGATGAAACGGCAGTAGAAACCTTCTTAGTGTTCACTGAATCAGTAACCTTGACCGCTTGGTCAGAGGTTGATTTTCCTTTATTAAATTGTGTGTTGGCGGCAGTCAGTGCTAAACCGGCTACGGCCATACTTGTAAGTAAAACTTTATTAAACATCATGGTTATTATTTTCCCCAATCAATATTACGAGAATATTAAAACAGATAACGCTTCCGTAACGTTCGTCAGGAAAATATACAAACATAGGATTTCTTGTATAAGAACTACTCGATTTCGAGAAATTCGCGCTTATCTAAGTGTTATTTCTTTCGATTCAACCACCCGTACAGTGGCAAACCAGCTAGAACTATGATAACCGAAATTCCGATTCCATGCAAATCGTTAATAATTTCAGAAATCTCAACGTAGAGTGAACCCAAGATAGCCACAATGGGAATAACAGGGTAAAACGGCATTGAGAAAGTTCTTTTCAGCCCCTTTGGATCTTGTCGGCGCAATTTAAAGGCACCGATAAAGACCAGGATATAGAACAAGAAAGTCACGAAGATCGCGTAATCCGATAATTGATCAGGGTCCGTCAAAGCCATCATCAGGTAGGCAATGGCAACCATTAACCAAATTGCGGCATTCGGCGTCTTGGACTTGTGGTTGATTTTAGCAAAAGTTTTAGCAAAAGGGAAGTCTCCTTTTTTAGCCATCACATACAAAATCCGTGGAAACGAGACAACCTTACCGTTTAACGTACCGATTAATGAAACCAAAACAGCAACCGAAAGGACACGGCCACCCCAGTAACCAAAAGCATTTGTGGCCATCTTCAATGTGGTGTTTTCCCCCAAAGCAACAATTTCATTAGCAGTTAATGAACGATAGGCCCCGTAAGAAATACCCATATAGGCCACAATCACAATCAAGATTCCGGTAATGATTGCCTTTGGCAAGACTTTTTGTGGGTTTCTGATTTCACCAGAAATGTTTGCTAATGTCACCCAGCCATCATAGGCGAAAAGCGTAGCCAAAACAGCGACTCCAAAACCACCAGCATTTGAGTGCGACATCGTCGTCACCATCTGACCTAAGGCATCATGCTTTCCAAAGAAAAGGCCGAAAATAATCAAGGCGATAATCGGCAACATCTTAATCACAGTTGTTAAGACCTGGAACCCGGCGGAAAAATGGTTTGGAATCGAGTTTAACAAACCAACCAGAGCGAGGGCCACCATGCCGGTAGGCAACGACCACACACTCTTTAAACCAAACAGAGAAACAAATAAAACACCAAAGTAAGCAGAGATTGCCCCCATCATCGCTGGACCGTAAAAAATCACCTGCATCCAACCAGCCAAATAACCGGTTGTTTTACCGTATAGATGAGTTAAGTAAGAATAGATGCCACCCGTTTCCGCCATTTGTGAGCCAACTTCGGCTACCGTCATTCCGGCGGTCAAGGTCAGGATTCCTCCCGCCAACCAAGCCCAAAGGGCAGTATTCGTATCACCTGCGGTTTGCAGGACAGATCCCTGCTTAAAGAAAATCCCAGAACCGATGATGGTTCCGATCACTAATGCTAACGATGACCAGAGACCAAATCCTCTGTTCAACTTTTCTTCTTCTGCCATGAGTGGCCCTCCAATTTAGATGAAAATTTAACATTCCTATTCTAGCATATATTCGGACATTCTGAATATATTTTCTCATAATTAATTTAATATAATAAAAAATCCGAACATTGTCAGCTTTTTATCTGATTTTATTTCTTTATATTTGCCGAAAGATTGAAAAAAGATACCATAATATTCTAACTAAGCTCTTCTCAAAAGGCAAGAAAAAAAGGACCTTGCGGTCCAATTTCATGTTTATTTTATAGTTCTTGCTTCAAATCTTCTGGTTCGAAAAGGTGCAAAACTTTGACGAAAATAAATTGAGTCAACAAACCTACCACAACAGGAATAACTACCCAGGCCAATAGCGCAACAACTGGTGAGATAAAGTTATTCATGACTGAACTTGGTACGGCAGCATCCTTAATCATTGATTGCAATGGTGAAACCAAACCAATATAACCGAAACCGGCCGTTGTTGGCGTTCCTTGGATGTCAAAGAGTGCCACTGCGACACTTGATAATGCACCCGAAAACATGAAGGACAAAATCATCACAGGCTTCTTAAAGATTGAAGGCATCATTCCCTTCATCGCTCCTAAGAAGATGGCAACCGTTGTTCCCTTCTTATTGACCTTCCATGAGTTCAAAAGCAAGATAATTGTTGTTGCAACAACACCCATGGCTGCTGCACCAGAAGCCATTCCATGTAAGTTAATCGCCAAGGCAATTCCAACTGTTGAAATTGGTGTGATAATAATGACGGCAAAAGCCATTCCAATCAAGATAGACATTGGTAATGGGGCTAATTTAGTGAAAACGTCCACCATATCCCCAATCCAAGTCGTAATCCGAGCGACATAAGGTGCAATTATCTTACCAAACAAACCAACGCCACCAGCAACAATAATTGGCGACAAGATAATCGCTACCGATCCAAAACCGGCCAGATAACGGTCAACCAGCCAGATAGCTAAAACAGCTAGACCAGCTACCAACATCGCATTGATCACATCACCAGCGCCGTTAGCAACAAAGAGACGCGTTGGAACAGCCAATGTCTTACCAGAAACGGGTTGTACCGTGCCAGCCTTAACCATTGCCCATTGAATTGAGTTTGAAGCAGCAACCGTTGCCAGTGCTACAACGCCCGTGTCAAGAGGCTTCATCTTGAAGTTCATCGCCACGGCCATTCCGATTAGGAATGGAATCATTGATGTAAAAAGTGTCAAAATTGCTGAGTAATCAGCCCCAAGGGGTGTCTTACCCAGACCTGAAAATTGAATGATGTACTTCATCACGGCTGATGGTAGCACACCGATTAAGATTCCTTGGGCGGACCCGGAAAGAACCTTAAAGAAGAAGTCCTTCACGCCCAATGGCGTTTTACCGGAAAATTGTTCTGCTGTTGTCATATTTTTCCTCCGCTTCACATCTTATAATTGTGAAGTTTTTATATTGCATAAAATAGTATAACAGGTCTTTTTGAAATTGTGAAGTCCATTACAGAAATTTTTGTGCCCATTGCCCCAATTTAATAGACTTTCACTTGTTTATAATCATTATCATTTCACTTATAAATCGCAAAAATGCATCGTGAAATTCATAATTATATCATCGAAATTCGGATTTTACAAAATTTTGTGCACAAAAAAGCTCAAACTATTCCTAATTTGAGCTAAAATTCTTAATATTCTAAAGCGTTATCCGATGGTTGACCATTCGCAAAGGCTAGTGCAGCACTCATTGATTGGTAAACCATTTCGTGGATTGCCTTTGTTGTGTAAAAGGCAACGTGTGGTGTGATTAAGACGTTATCACGAGCAATCAAGTCGGCCAATTTTTCATCAGGCAACTCTTCATGCGACCAATCATGTTCAAAGATACCAACTTCACCCTCGTAAACATCCAAAGCTAAATCAGAAATCTTACCAGAATCCAAAGCAGCAATCGCAGCATCCGTATCGATTAGGTTACCCCGTGATGTATTGACAATCACAACGCCATCCTTCATCTTAGCAAGACTTTCACCATTAACTAAGTGAACGTTTTCAGGAACACCTGGCACATGCAATGAAATAGCATCGGCTTGTGCAAAGAGTTCATCCAAGGTGTCAACGTACAAACCTTCTTCTTGCAACTCCTTGTTTGGGAATTTATCATAGGCAATGACTTTAGCGCCGAAGCCCTTCAAGATGTTAATGGCTTTACGACCAATGTTACCAGTACCGATAACACCAACAGTTTGCATCCGGACTTCACGACCAATTGTTGGCGCCCAGCGCAAATCATGCTTAGCAACCTTTGCATCCATTGGCTTCGTGCGGCGAAGCAAGCGAGACAATTGAATCATCGCATGTTCGGCGATGGCATTTGGTGAATAAACAGGAACATTTGAAAGGTTAAAGTCTAAACGCTTAGCAGCTTCAAAATCAATTGTTTCCGTTCCGACATTACGTAGGGATAGGTTCTTGATTCCTAAATCAGCCAAACCTTCTAAGACATCTGCCCCATAAGGGTCGAGCTGCAAAGTGACAACAGAATTAGCCCCCTTAGCCAGGGCAACTGTATCAGCTGTCAACACTTCGTTCGTGTAATCAACCTCAACAGTGGGGTTTTCTTCTTGCCAGCTTTTCAAAGCTGGTACTTCGTCATCACGAATTCCATAAGCAAAAACTTTCATTTCGACCTCCATCAATCCAGTTATTTATCGCTAGAAGTATAATACGCTCTTTTGAGTAAAAGGTCAATTAAATTGTCTAATTGTAAAAATCTAATTTAGCGCTTATAAATCGCTTGATAATCGCCACTCAGACTAAAAAAGGAATCTCACCGCTAATTTTTTAATCGACTCAAATGGCAAACAAATAAAAAAGCTAGGAACAATTATTCCTAGCTCTTTAAAATCAATTAAAACTTAACTGCGATGGCTGGTGTTTCGCCCTTAGCAAAAGCAACAGCGGCATCAAATGATTGGTGAACCATTTCGTCAACGGCCTTAGTAGTATAGAAGGCGATGTGTGGCGTAACCAAGACATTGTCGCGAGCAATCAAGTCCGCAATCTTTGGATCAGGGAATTCCTTACCTGACCAGTCTTCGTTGAACAAGCCAACTTCTTCTTCATAAACATCCATGGCAAAATCAGAAACCTTACCTGAGTTCAAACCATCGATAATAGCATCGATGTCCATCAAGTTTCCACGAGAAACGTTAACCAAGACAACGCCGTCCTTCATCTTAGCGATGCTGTCCTTGTTAATCAAATGATGGTTTTCAGGAACACCAGGAACGTACAATGAAATGGCATCGGCTTGTGCATACAAGTCATCCAATGAATCAACGTACAATCCTTCTTCTTGCAATTCCTTGTTTGGGAACTTGTCGTAAGCAATAACCTTAGCGCCGAAGCCCTTCAAGATATTGATTGCCTTACGACCGATGTTACCAGTACCGATAACACCAACAGTTTGCATCCGCATTTCACGACCGATAGTTGGCGCCCAACGCAAGTCATGCTTAGCAACCTTAGCGTCCATTGGCTTCGTACGACGAAGCAAACGAGACAATTGAATCATTGAATGTTCTGCAATGGCGTTTGGTGAATAAACTGGGACGTTTGAAACGTTGAAGCCCAACTCCTTGGCAGCATCGAAATCAATGTTGTCAGTTCCAACGTTACGCAAAGACAAGTTCTTAACCCCGACTTCAGCCAAGGCCGTCAAAGTTTCCTTTGTATAGTCCAATTGTTGGTAAACAACAGCTGAATCTGACCCCTTAGCCAATTGAGCAGTTTCGGGCGTCAACAATTCTTGCGTGTAACCAACCGTTACATCTGGGTTCTTCTTTTCCCAATCTTCCAAAGCTGGCTTTTCATCATCACGAATTCCGTAAGCAAAAATTTTCATTTTCGTCCTCCAAATTAACTTTCTAACAATATTATACACTAAAATTAATCAAAAAATATGGTTAAATTACTTATTTTTTCAAAGTAATTGGCTTTTCGCCAGCCTTTTCCATGATGCCGTCAATCAAACCGTATTCTAAGGTTTCTTCGGCAGACATCCAGAAGTCACGTTCTGTATCGTGTGCAATTTCATCCAAGCTCTTACCAGAACCATCGGCTAAAATCTTGTTCAACTTGTTACGCGTCTTAGTCAATTGGTCGGCAATAATGGCCATATCGGTTTGCTGTGTACCACCGGCTGCCCCACCCATTGGTTGGTGAATTAGGTATTCGGCGTTTGGCAACATAAAGCGGTGCCCCTTTTCACCAGAGGCGGCAATGATGGTTCCCATTGAAGCTGCCAATCCCATAACAATCGTTGTCACAGGGGCCTTAATGAAGTTCATCGTGTCTGTAATCGACAAACCAGCGGTCACAGAACCACCTGGTGAGTTAATATACATTGCAATTTCTTTTTCAGGATCTTGGGCTTCCAAGAAGAGTAGCTGGGCAACAATCGATGTTGCCATGCTATCCTCAACCTCACCTTGAACCAAAATAATTCGGTCCTTCAGTAAACGGGAAGGCAAGTCATAGGATTCACGCCCATTGGCGGTTTGTTCAATTACTCCTGGCCACATAGCAATACTCCTTTGTAGTGTTCTTAGAATATAATTGTAACGCACTTTATCAAGAAACTAAAATAAAGGCGAATGATTTCAAATTAAATATTGTCCAAATCAAAGTCACCACCAGATTGAATTAAATCAGCTAATTTCGCTAATTTACGCATACGATGGTTTGCTCCCGATTTAGAAATTTCTAAAATATCGCCAATTTCAGCCAAGGAACCATCAGGGTGGTCGAGTCGGGCTCTGGCAAAATCAGCTAACTTAGCTGGTAACTCATCAAGGTCACCAATTGCTTTTTGGATGGTCAAAATTGCTTGGACTTGGCTATTGGCTGCAACAGCCGTGCGCTGCATGTTGGCGACATCGGCGTTATTCATCCGATTGACCGAATTCCGGGTATCGCGAGCAATCCGAATATCGGCAAAATGAAGCATGGTTTGTACAGCACCAATTAGTTTTAGAAAATCAACAATTTTTTCAGCTCGTTTCATATAAACAATGTAACCAGAATGTCGGGGCGTCACCTTGACCTGAAGGTCAAAGTTTGTCATCAAAGCAACCAATTGCTCAGCTAGCTCCTCATGGCCAGTGTAGATTTCCAAATGGTAATTGGCCTTCTCCGGTGAGTTTACCGAACCAGCGGCCAAAAAAGCCCCTCGCAAGAAGGCTTGCTGCTTTTTTTTGCTGTTCAATAACCAAGCCGGTACTTCCTGGTCAATTCCCAATGGATCAACGCCCAGCTCTTTTAAAATTTGCTCAACTTGACTTTGTAAAACAACTAAAAGCTTTTTACGGTCAGATAAGGCGGCCCGCTGATTAACCTGAACTTCCACTACCGCTGTTGGGTAAATTTGCTTAATCAAAGTATAGATACGACGAGCAATAGCCGGATTTTCAGTTTGAACCCGGACTTCCTGCTCAATCCCCCAACTCGAAGCGCCATTCATTTGTAAAAGCGCAGCCAATTCTGATCTGGCAGCATCGTCTGAAACCGTTCGCCCGGTTAGTTCTTTTTTTACTTCTGCTGCGTACGACATCTTACTCCTCTGTCAGTGAAACTAACACGTCGGCAACCTTGTCTCCATCGTGAAAGGCTCCGGCATCACGCAGGGCCAAGAAGTCTTTAGAAATACTCTTAGCTCCAGCTTGTCTGATTTTTGCTGGGTCTTGAACAACTTGTTTGGAAATTTCGCCCCACTTTTGGTAGTCAACGAAATCTGCTGGCACCTCTTGATCATTCGTTAAAACATAATCAATCAAGTTTTGCCCTAAATGGTGATTTAGGACCGCTAAGTGTTCGGCATCAGTATAGGAATCCGTTTCCCCTTTTTGGGTCATGATGTTGGCAATGTAAACCTGCTTAGCCTTTGTTTCTTGCAATGCCTCTTTGATACCTGGCACCACAACATTCGGTAAAATCGATGTAAAGAGTGATCCCGGTCCAAAGACAATTAAATCAGCATCCAAAATAGCCGCAATGGCCTCCGGACTGGCGACAATTTCTTCACCTTTTTCATTTGGCTCTACCCAAACATGGTCCAAAGACTGGTGAGCAGCCGTAATGGCCGCCTCGCCTTCCAAAAATTGACCACTTTTCGTTTTGGCATGTAAAATCAACGGCTGCTTCGCTACAGGAAAGACATGGCCCTTAATTTTCAAATAATGGGCTAAACGGGCAATCGCTTCCGAAATATCACCGGTCATTTCCGTTAAAGCCGCAATCAGCAAATTACCAACTGCATGTTTAGCCAAAAAAGCATCATTCGTTTTAAAGCGGTACTGGAAAAGGTCTAATAGTTCCTGGTCCCCTTCAGACATGGCTACTAAGATATTGCGAATATCCCCAGGTGGAATAATGTTCACGTAGTCACGCAACAAACCAGAAGAGCCACCATCATCAGCAACCGTTACGATTGCCGTCAAATCGACATCGTGTTGGATTAATGGGCGAATGATGACGGGTAATCCCGATCCCCCACCAATCATCACAATTTTTGCAGTCATCTTTCGATCCTCTCTCGTGCTATTACTAACAATATTTTACCATTTTTACCGGTTTATCATGAGAGCGAAAGAAAGAAATTTCTAAACAAAATCAGTGGCTTCATCAATTTCACCACCCAGTAATTGGCCATTTTCTTGCATCGACCAATAGCCATCCTTGGCCACGATAAAGGCATCAAGGAGTGGCAAGTTTAAGTCCTGCCCCAAACAGTATAGTCGTTTGGTAAACTGTTTGTCTTGAACCGAAGGTCGTAAGTTTCCTGACGGATGGTTATGAGCAATGATGATAGCATAGGCATTGGCCAACAAGGCTCGTTGGAAAATCTCACGTGGTGAGGCGGCCACTTCGGTTAAGGTACCAACGAAAACGACTTCCCAACCAATCACGTCTAATTGCGTATTTAATAGGGCCAAAAATAGTTGTTCCTGCTTTAACGGTCCTAATTTTTCCTTTGCAAAAGCGCCAACCATGTTGGAATGCCGGGCAGAAAGTAAGATTGGTCGACGTTCCGATGCAAAGGTTACTCCTAAGTGCATCGCAATCAACAAGGCCCGGTTCGGGCCCGGATTTTCAGCGATAAAATCAGCCTTTGTCTCATAATCGAGTTCCCAAAAAAGATATTTTTCGGGAAAATACAGCTGAAAAATTTCACTATTCTTTTGGCCATCCTCGCCAATCGCCTCGTAAAAATTAAAAACCTGATTTTTCATCATATTGCAATTCTCCTTCATGCAATCAGACGAAAAAATCAGGTTCAAATCATCAAAAAAGAAAAGAGTCTTTAGTCCTTAATGACCATTGGACCATCACCAGCATCCTTCATGACCTTCAACGACAGATAAACGGCCAAAGCAATCAGAATCACATCAAAGCGATAAGTCCACTGAATACCATTCAAAGTTGCAGCAGACAAATTCGTTGCACCCTTTTGGAAAATGGAAATAATCGAGGCAGCCAAGGCGATTCCAACAGCGGCTGAATAATTATTAACTGCTGAAAAAATCGAGTTACCAGCACTATGAAAGACTCGGTCTAGGTGTGAAATGGCATTGGTCATATTGTTTCCAAACCAGAAGCCACCACCCAACTGGGTAATCACAAAGGCAATCGTCATCGACCAGACGGTAAATGGTACCAAGACAATCCATACCATGCCAAGAACAATGAATCCTAGACCAATCGCATTAGGCAACTTAGGGCCAAAGCGGTCATACAAGTTTCCAGAGATGATGGACATGATCGCAAAACCAATTGCACCAGGGAAAAGTGACAAACCAGCAACGCTTGAACTCTGCTTCAAAACCAGCTGCAGTCCCATTGGGATTGCATAGTTAAAGGTCAAGTTAACGACCTGAATTAAGACCGCCGCTAGGACCGCCTGGCGAAACATTGGCAGGGCAAACATCTTTGGTGAAAGCAGTGGTTCCTCTTCTTTTTGAGCATAGAAATAGTACCCGAAGATTCCAACCAACATCACTGCTAAAGCAGTTAAGCTCAAGATGTTGAACAGACCGTGACCAGACAAACGATCAACCGTGATTAAGCCGCCAACAAAGAAACAAGACAACAATAACCAGCCAATCAAATCAAAGCGGGCTTTCTTAAGCGGATCAATTTGCTGAATGGTGAACCAACCAACGATTAGGGCAAAGAGCTGGATTGGCAAAACCACCCAGAAAATCATGTGCCAACCATAATAGGCCGTTAAGAACCCACCAAAGGCTGGGCCCAAGGCAGGCGAAAAAGAAACAATTAAGGAGGCTAAACCAATCATCGTTCCACGGCGATTGTCGGGAACCTGTTCAAAAACGACGTTGTTCATGAGGGGCAAGCCAACGCCGGCTCCAACACCTTGCAGGAGGCGACCAAAAAGGATAAGACCAAATTGGTTGGAGGTCGCATCAATGAAAATTCCAATCAATGACACTACCCCGGCCACCATAAACTGAGACCGGTTACTAAAGCGGGCCTTCAACCAAGGCGACATAATGACAATCATCGACGTCAATAAGATGACCCCGGAGGTCAACCACTGAACCGTCGCTGAATCAACATGCAATTGCTTCATCAAAGCTGGGAAGGAAACGTTCAAAGCCGTCTCCAACATAATATCCGTAAAACCAAGTAAGGCAATTGCCAAAATACTCAAAATGAGCCGAGGGCTTAAGACTTTTTCTGGCATAATTCTCTCCTAACATCACTAATAAAGTACAAGGACCCTGTAATCACAACGTTTTGATTCTGATTTTCACTGAGGGCCTGGTCCAATGAATCGTACCAAATCAGGTCCTGATTTGCTAAGTCCACCTGGTCTTTTTGTAAGCCAGGGCGACCGGCAACACCCTCAAAGGGCACCAAGGCCAACGTAATCTGCGGGTCTTTTTCAAGTTCCAAGAAAGCTAAATCAACATTTTTATCGGCCAAAGAGCCAATGATGACTGTCACGGGGCCAGCCAAATTTTCCTTAATTGACTGGTGTAAGGCCTGAATACCAGCCTGGTTATGGGCACCATCTAAGTAAATCTTTGGCTTAATTTGTTCAAAGCGCCCGGCCAAAAAGGCCTGGTTCAAACCAGCTTGAATCACCTCATCTTGCAAATTGGGACGCCAAGTTTTCAGCGCTAGCACCGCGGTCGCCGTATTATCAGCTTGAAAGCTGCCAGACAAAGCCGAATGAAACGACCCAACCTGTGCCATCAAAACAGGACTGCCAACCGCTTTGGCCTGCGCTTCAATCACTTTTTTGGCCTCATTTGTGACACCAGGCCCAATCACCGTTTTTGATCCCGGCTTGATGATTCCGGCTTTTTGACCAGCAATTGCAGCAACGGTGTCGCCAAGCATTGCCTGGTGGTCCAAGGCCACGGTCGTCACCACGGCAACTTTGGTCATCTTTAAAATATTGGTAGAATCAAAGCGACCACCAATCCCTACCTCAATTACAGCCAAATCAAGGTCTTGGTCTGCAAAATACAGAAACATAATGGCCGTCACCACTTCAAATTCGGTTGGCGTCAACAGGCCAGAAGATGCCTGCTCCACCCGGTCGGTTGCTTCCTTCACCTTATTGGTATACAAAATCAGGTCAGCCGGTGTGATTAATTCCCCATTGATTTGAAAACGTTCCCGAAAATCGGTCATAAATGGCGAAGTAAAAGTTCCGACACGAAAGCCGGCTTCTTTAGCGACCGCCGTCACCATGGTCGCTACTGACCCCTTCCCATTGGTTCCAGTAATATGGATGGTTTCTTCCAGACGGTCTTCGGGATGACCCAAAACCGTCATCAAGGCGTCTAAACGGGCGAAGCTATCTTTTTTGCCAGCCCTTGGCCGACCGTGAATATAGGCTAAGGCCTCTTCAATTCTCTTCACTAACGGTTCTCCCAACTATAGTTCTAACACTCATTATAACGAGATAGGGACAAAAAAACCGCCTGATTACAGACGGTTTTACACTTTTTTAAGCGACCAATCCGCTCAATTTGTAGTGTATCTAATTTAGCCTTTTTCGCGGACGGTAAAGTCACGGCGACGACGGTTGCCACCACCTTGGTGTCCACCACGGTTATCGCGATTTTCGGAATGTGAACGGTTACCACCCCGGTAGCCGCCACCATTACCATTACGACGACCGCCGCCATTACCTCGGTAGCCACCACCGTTACCATTTGAACGACGGTTGCCACCACGGTAACCACCACGACGTGATGATGAACCACCCTTGCGACGAGGCAAAGGACGTTCGCGTGACAAAACAACTGGTGCGTTTTGCTTATCCAAGCCAGCCACGGCAGCCAACAAACCGGCGGCCAATTGTTCGGCTGTGAATTGTGACGTCATTTGGTTAACTTGGTCTTGCAATTCAGCTGGGTTCAAGCCCTTAATGGTTACGGCTGCGGTATCAATGGCACCATTAATCCGACCAATCCGAGCTTCCTTCAAAGTTGCTGGTTGCAATGGCGTCATGCGCTTCTTCGTCAATTCTTCAACGGCACGCAAGTAATCCATTTCGTTTGGTGCAACTAAGGTTACTGAAACACCTTCAGCACCGGCACGACCAGTACGACCGATACGGTGAACATATGATTCTGGATCTTGTGGAATATCGAAGTTATAAACGTGACTCACGTCCTTAACATCCAAACCACGGGCCGCAACATCGGTCGCAACCAAAAGATTGATTTCATGGGCCTTAAATTGGTCCAAGACACGTGAACGCATTTGTTGCGTCAAATCACCGTGCAAACCAGCGGCACGGTAACCACGAGCTTCCAAACCACGAGCCAATTCTTCAACTCGACGCTTTGTCCGGCCAAAGACAATGCCCAAGAATGGTTCTTGGATATCGATTGTTCGAGTCAAGGCATCAAACTTTTCTTCGTGACGAACGCGAATGAAGTATTGGTCAACCAAATCAGTCGTCAATTGCTTGGCCTTGATTTGGATGTATTCAGGATTCGTCATAAACTTCATCCCAATTCGCTTGATAGCTTCAGGCATTGTTGCAGAGAACAACAGTGTCTGACGGTGGTCAGGCACCTGAGCGATGATGGCTTCAATGTCATCCAAGAAGCCCATGTTTAACATTTCATCGGCTTCATCTAAAACCAATGTCTTAACACCGCCAAGCTTGGCAGTCTTACGGTTAATATGGTCTAACAAACGACCAGGAGTTCCAACTAAAATTTGTGGGTGTGACTTCAAGCCCTTAATTTGTGGGCGGATATCGGCACCACCGAAGACAACTTGGACGTTAACTGATTTGTCAGAGCCAAGCTTCTTCAATTCTTCGGCAGTTTGGATTGCTAATTCTCGTGTAGGTGAGATGATAACAGCTTGGATGTTTTGGTCATTCAAGTCGATGTTTTCCAAGATTGGCAAACCAAAAGCGGCTGTCTTACCAGTTCCTGTTTGGGCCTGGCCGATAACATCCTTACCTGCTAAGGTCAAAGGAATTGTCTTTTCTTGGATGGGGGTTGCTTCAACGTAGCCATGGGCTTCGATTGACTGCAAAATGGCTTGTGACAAGCCGAGTTCATTAAACTTCAAAATTATCTCCTTTTTGCGCACTGGTTCAGCGCGCCCTGACTCATCGCTGAGTCGTTTCCATCATAACGTGCCACCAGCACGTCAAAAATACGCCAAGCAGTTTATAGTCTAGCTGGGCTGACTAGTGTTTAGGAAGGAACCTTCGTTCCTGTTAGCTTCTCATATAGGTCACGTGAGAGACCCTCAAAACTGTGGCCATGGTAGTACTGATTTGCCAATAGAATCACAGCATCTTGGCTATTCTTGCCCAAAACAACGGATGGCTCAAAACCGTTAAAAATCCCATGAGAGGTATAAACGTTGCCATAACGATAAAGACCAGAGACATAGTGGGCCGGCAAATGCTGAACCAAGAGCTCCATTGGGTTCTGAAAGAAATCACCATGGAAGAAGAGCCAATAGGCTCGATAAAGCATACCAGCGGACATCGCGAGGTTTCCTGTTCCAGTTTCTCGCTCATTTTCAACCTTGGTGACACCAGTTGGGCTAGTAGTATCTTTTTGATAACCCAAGGCAGCCTGATTATCCTCTGCAAACTGTACATAATCGTCAATGCTGAGCTTGTACTGCTTGTTATAGTAGTCTTTAACCATTTTGTCAAAGGACTGACCCGAAATCTTCATTAAAATACCAGCCAATAACCGGTAATTAACTGGCTGATAAGACCAACCAGCCCCAGAACCAATGGCCGCTCCGGTATTCTCCGTATTATCAGCCGAGAATTGAGCGTTATCTTGATCAGACGTAAAAGTCGTTGGTTGCAACTTTTGCTGCAAAGAAGAGGTCATCGTCAACAAATCTCGGATCGAGATTTGATCAGCATTAGCAATGTTTGGATAAAACTGGCTGAGATGGTCATCATAGGAAAGCTTCTTTTCAGAAACTGCCTGACCGACTAAAACAGCTGTCAAAAATTTAGCAGAAGACGCAATATGATAAACCGTTTGGGCATTATTGTGCACCTGCTTACTATAATTAGCAAAGCCATAACCCTGGTTCAAAATGATTTTGCCATCCTTGATGACTAGGGCTGTTCCGGTGAAATTTTCACTCTTTAATTTTTGATCAATTGCTTCAGCAGTCTGATTCTGCGGACTAAGGTCCTTTTTTAAATTCTTGACATTATCAGCCGAAAATATTTTTTGTTCAGGCAAAATTGCTTGTGGACTAGCTTTGGTTAACTTTGCTAAGCCAATTGCTCCCCCAATAAAAAGAATAATCAAGGTAATCGTTGACAAAGCCAGCCAATGGTCCCTAAACCATAGTGATTTTACTTTTTCTGGGAAAAGATCGACCCGTTTAAGCATGGACACCTCCCTGCTTGCCTTGATCAGTGACCAAATGGTCTACAACTTTCTCCAAGTGGATGCCGTGACTGGCCTTCAAGAAGACACAATCATTTGAATCAAGGTCATTTGTCAAATCAGTCACGAGTGCTTCTAACTGGTCAGTTTGATATAAGTGAACCTGATCAGATGGCAACGTTTCTTTCAAAACTGTTCCTAGGTTTTCCACCATCAAAGGACCGACTAGGTAAACCGCCTTTGGTTGTGCCTGCAAAACAGCTTCCTTTAAGCCAGCGTGAAGGGCCGGTGCCGCTTCACCAAGTTCAAGCATGTCACCAAGAACTAAAACCAAATTTTCAGTATGATCCTTTGCCAACGCCAACAAAACTTCCTTGGTCGCCGTTGGGTTGGCGTTATAAACATCCGAAATGACCATTGCCCCATTAGCTGCCGTCAGCAACTGGGTGCGGTTTTTCGTTAACGCAAAATTTTTCAAGGCTGAAGCAATCGTTTGGAGGTCCAAATCGAAAGCTTGGCCAACACGAATTGCCGCCAAGGCATTCCTAACATTATAACGGCCCAGGAGCGGAATTGCAAATTCTTGACCCTGATCGCTAAATTTTGTTTCCTGCAGCGTTTCAACACAGTCCTTTGGTTCCGGTCCAAAACTAACCGTATTGGCTGGCAAACCCTCGGCATCCTGCAAGAGTGGTTCATCTTTTGGAATTAACAACTCCCCACCTGGCTTCAGACCAGCAATAATTTCCAACTTGGCCTTGGCAATGTTGGTTCGTGTCTTAAAGAATTCAAGATGGGCCTCACCAATCATGGTAATAACGTCCAAGTCAGGTTGCGCCAGCGTTGACAAAGCCGTCAGCTGACCCGGACGGTCCATGCCCATCTCCAAGACCAAGACCTCAGTTGTCGCTGGCATCGTCAGAATGGTGACCGGCAGGCCAATTTCATTATTAAAATTGGCTGGGGTCTTAAATGTCTGATACTTCGTGGCCAAAATCGCGGCAACCATATCCTTGGTTGTCGTTTTGCCGTTCGAACCGGTAATGGCAACGACCTTTGGCTGAATTGTTTGCAGGTAAAATTTCGCTAATTCCTGCAGGCCCGCTAAAGTATCATCAACAACCACCGCTGGTACGGCCCCATCGATAACATGTTGTGTCTGTGCTAGAACCCCGGTGGCACCGTTTTTGAGTGCCTGATCAATATAATCATGACCATCTTTGTCACCAACTAAGGCGACAAACAGGTCACCGGCTTTCACCTGGCGAGAATCGAAGGCGACACCCGTCACAGTCTGTTCGGCTGGTCCATGCAGACTTCCTTTAGTTGCTTGTGCAATTGTTTGTAACGAAAGATTCATAGCAATTGATTTCCTTACTTAGTAAAAATTTAGGTGGCACTTAATCTTGTTGCTTTTTAAACGACTAGCAGCTGATTTCAATAGCACTTAATTTTAACGCCTTTAAATGACCAGCAACTGATTTCAATAGCACTTAATTTTAACGCCTTTAAATGACCAGCACCCGATTTCAATAACACTTATAGCACTTAGTCTTCGCGCTTTTGTAAGACGGTAATCGTCTCGATATGAGCAGTCTGAGGGAATTGATCCACCGGAACAACCGGTCCTTTTACCTCATAACTCAGATCCTTAAACAGGGCAACATCACGAGCAGCCGTCACGGGATTACACGAAACGTAAACCACGCGGTCAGGGCCCATTTCAGCTGTCTTTTCAATTAACTTCGGCGTCAAGCCCCGGCGTGGTGGGTCGACAAAGACAACATCTGGTTGAATCCCTTGTTTTTGCCAATCCTCAAACTGATCAGGCGCATCGCGCTCAATATAGCTGGCATTGTCAATCTGATTTAATGCTAAATTCTTCTTGGCATCCATGACTGCCCCGGGAACAACCTCAACACCAATCACTTCCTTGACGCGGTCAGCAACTGAAATCCCGATTGTCCCAATTCCTGCATAGGCATCAACGACAACATCCGTCGGCTTTAAATCAGCCAAGTCGGCTGCCTTTTGATACAGCTTTTCCGTCATGACCGGATTAACCTGGTAGAAGGAATTTGGGCCGATCAAGAACTTTTTGCCGAGCAATGTGTCCTCAATGGTCGCTTGACCAAAGAGCACGCGGTTATTGGCACTTAATTGGACATAATCTTTTTTTGGTGCAAAGTTCAAAATTAAGGATGTCAAATCAGGCAAAGCTTCCACGATGTCAGCCACGAGGCCTGCCTCATCTGGCAAATTTTTCTCGTTGGTCACCAAAACCACCATTAACTGCTGGCTATAATAACCCCGGCGCACCATCACATAGCGAATTGCTCCTTCTTCTTGGTCCGGATCATAGGCAGAGACACCCCGTTTAGCAAGAATCTCACGAACAATGACAATCACTTCGTCTACCCGGGCATCATTAACATAGTAGTCTTCCATCGGTACCAAATGATGACTACCTCGTTGATAAAAGCCGGACAAAAGCTGGCCATCCTGCCACTTAAGGGGAACAACCGTTTTGTTCCGGTAATAAGTTGGCGTTGTGTCCATCGTAATCGGATTAACAACGGTTACCTCTAGACCAGCATCGTAAAAGTTTTTTTCCACAATTTGTTGCTTAAATTCTTTCTGATTTGCATAAGCCCAGTTAACCAAGGGCGCCGTACCGGCCTCAATCAAATATTGGCGGTTTTGATTTTTACGCCCAGTACTCTCTTTGACCCAGGTCAAAATTTTTCCGTAGGCGGAATACTTATCCACTTGGATAATGTCAATTTCAACTTCTTCACCAAGCATGGCATCAGCTAAATAAATCGGATAATCTGGCCGACCCTCTAAAAAGGCCATGCCCATCCCATTTTGGCGAATCTCCTTGATAGTGACCGTCAATTTTTCATGTAATTTAACAGGTACGATTGTCTTTGCCATCATGCCTCCAGCACTTTGCTTGGTGATAATTCACTGCAAACAAATTCTTTTTCCACAAGCCAAGAAAAAACGCCCACCGAGGTGAGCGTTTTTATAAAACAACTTAGTCGTTGTTCTTGAAGCCGAAGTTAGCAAACTTCTTGTTAAACTTGTCAACCGCACCATCAGCTTGAGTAAACTTCTGCTTACCAGTGTAGAATGGGTGTGAATCTGAAGTGATTTCCATACGTACTGATGGATATTCTTGACCTTCAAAATCAGTAGTTGTGTCAGTTGCAACAACAGATGCTGACAAGAACTTCTTACCAGTTGCGGCATCAATAAAGACAACTGGACGGTAATCTGGATGGATTTCTTTTTTCATGAGTATCTCCTTAGCGCCCTGATTTTATTAAATCAGAGTCAGTTATTAACTTAACTATTCTATCACAGGGATATTATCCATGCAAGGTTAAGGCATCAAGTTGATTAAATCAACACCTTCGATTTTTAAATCGACGCCCAGCGAAGCTAATTTATCAGCTAAGCGGTCGTAACCGCGCAAAATATGTGTGGCGTTTTCAATCACGGTTTGGCCGTCGGCCATAATACCGGCAATCACCAAAGCGGCTCCTGCACGAATCTCTGCCGCTTCCACAGTTGCGCCAACCAAACGTTCGGAATGGTTAACCCTAATTTCACCTGGGTTCAATGATGATAATTCTGCACCCATCCGTCGCAATTCAGCAATATGCTTATTGCGCATTGGATAAATGGTTTCAGTAATCGTGCTTTCACCTTCGGCTAAAAACAAGAGTGGTGTGATTGGTTGTTGTAAATCGGTGGCAAAACCTGGATACGGCATCGTCTTAATGGCAACCGGCTTCAAATCATGGCTTGGCCCGATAAAGACGGAGTCCTCACCGATTTGCATATCAACGCCCATTTCCAACAACTTTGAAGTGTATGACTCCAAGTGTTCTGGAATGACGTTTTTGATGGTTACGCCATCACCAAAGGCAGCGGCCATCGCCATGTACGTTCCCGCCTCAATTCGGTCAGGAATCACTGTGTGGGTATTGCGTGCTTCCAAACGGTCAACACCAGTAATACGAATTGTGTCGGTTCCAGCACCGCGAATATTGGCCCCCATGTTGTTCAAGAAGGTCGCAATATCAATGATTTCTGGTTCCTTAGCGACGTTTTCGATAATCGTCTGCCCCTTGGCCCTTACGGCAGCCAAGATAATATTGATGGTGGCCCCAACAGAAACCGTATCAAGAGTCACACGTGCACCAGTTAAACCATGGGCAGTTGCGTCAAGGGTAATAATATCACCGACTTCAGTCACCGTTGCACCCAAAGCTTCAAAGCCCTTGATATGCTGGTCAATTGGTCGTGATCCGAGGTTATCACCACCAGGGAAAGTTACCGTTGCTCGACCAAAGCGACCAAGCAACGCCCCCATGAAGTAATAAGAGGCGCGCAATGATTTAATGGCCGTTGAAGGCAATTCGGATTCCGTAATCGTGGTTGGATCAATCGAAAGGTCACCGTTTGCGAAATTAGAACGAACGTCCATCGCAGCGAGAATATACTGTAAGTTTTTAACATCTAAAATTTGTGGAACATTGTCAAAATTGACAGGCGTGTCTGCCAGAATTGCGGCTGGAATTAATGCAACCGTCGAGTTCTTAGCTCCGCCAATGGTCACCGCACCTGAAATCTTGTGGCCACCGTTAATAATAATTTTTGCCATAAGGGCTGTCCTACTTGCTTGTGGTTTTACCCTAATTATATCGTTTTTGTTACAACAAGACAATCCAAATCAGCGGATTTCCGCACCTAATTCTGCCGTTAAAGTTGTCGTCATCTTTTCAAAGGCATCCGTGACAACTGATTCAACTAAAGTATCAGTCTTATCTTGATAAGTCAACTGATAAGCCAATGACTTCTTACCAGCTGGTAATCCCCGGCCCGTGTAAAGGTCAAAGAAAGTCACATTTTGAAGGTAATCCCCCCCATTGGCTTTAATCATATCAAACACCTGTTGTTGGTCCAAACTGTCATCAACTAAGACGGCCAAATCACGACTGATTTGTGGGTACTTTGAAACAGGTTGATAAGCAACTGGTGCCTGTGAATGATCGATGACCACTTCTAGATCAATCTCAAAGGCAAAGGCTGCAGGCAACTTAGTATTCGCCAAAACGGCCGGATGAATTTGACCAACAAAGCCAAGGTAAGTCGAGCCAAGATAAACATCCGCTGTCTGTCCCGGGTGCATGGCTTCGTGTTGTGCACTTTGCTCAAAGCGCACTGCACTTGAATCAAGACCAATCGTCTGCAAATATGCCTCTAAGCGTCCCTTGATATCGTAGAAATCAGCAACTTCATCTTTTTCACCCGTTTGCCAGCTTGATTCAGCAACATTACCAACCAAAACGCCGGCTAGATGTTCACGTTCTTCCGGTTGAACATTCTCGCCTTGGGCCAAGAAAATTCGTCCCTGCTCATATAAGGCAAGGTCCTTAACAGACCGGGCAACGTTATAGGAAACATCATCCAACAGACCGGACAAAAGGTTCTGTCGAATAGTGGTCCGATCTGATGACATTGGATAATCCAAGGCCACCACGTTACGGTTCTGGTCCAAATTGAAGGCAGTTGCCTTTTCAGGAGTTGTCAGGGCATAGGAAATGGCCTGGTCAAATCCAAGGCTTTCCATAATTTCTCGACTAGCACGAATTTTCTTTTGCCGTGGTGTCAAATCACCCGGCGTGCTCTGTCCTTCAACTAGGGCAGTTGGCAAGTTGTCATAACCGTAAAGACGGCCCACCTCTTCAATCAAATCGGCTGGGATGGTCAAATCCGTCCGACGACCAGGAATAGTCACTAAGTACTGACCATCTTTTTCATCGATTGGCAAAGCCAAACGAGTGAAAATAGCAGAAATTGTGGCCACTGACAAATCAGTCCCCAGAATCTGATTAATACGATCGCGACTGATAGCAATCGTTTCCGGTGCTCGGTAAGCAAAGCCAAACTTGCTCAAACCAACAACAATCTTGCCCTTCGTCAACATGGCCATTTCGGCAGCCACTTGATCAAGAACTTCGAGAGTTTGATCCAAGTCAATTCCGCGTTCAAAACGGAATGACGACTCTGACCGCAACGTATGGCGGCGAGCACTTTGCCGCAAGAAGCTTGGGTTAAACTGTCCAGCTTCAACAATGACCTTCGTCGTATCAGCCGTCACAGCAACTGCTGGGTTCGTGGCAATTCCTGCCAAAGACAAAATTTGATCACCAGCTGCAACCACAATATCCTGGTCAGCACGGAGGGCCATTGCCTCTTCTTCACCCTGGGGCAACTTTTCACCCTCTTTTGCCAAACGAACTTCCAGCTGCATCGTGGCTAATTTATCCAAGTCATAGACGTGCAAAGGTTGTCCCGTCAGTAGGAGCCAATAGTTGGCTAAATCAACAATTTTGTTTTCTGGCTTGAAGCCTGCATTCCATAGACGGCTTTGCAACCAGAGCGGTGATGAATCGTTTTTAACTTGGCCCAAGACACGAACTGCATATCCAGTTGCCAAATCTTCGTTTCCGGCAACCGTCACCACCGCATTTGACTCTGATTGATCGCTCAAAACAGTTGTCTGTGGCAGCATCACCTTTTGGTCAGTCATGGCAGCCAATTCATAGGCCATCCCCCGCATTGACAAAAGATCAGCCCGGTTAGGGGTCAAATCAGTATCAATCATCGGATCTTTCAGGCCCAAGACTGCGAGTGCATCATCCCCGGGCTTAACATCATCTTCTTCTGTGAAGACATGAATACCTTCCTCAAAGTCCTGTGGTGCCACAGAATCGGCCAAGCCAATTTCTTGCAAGGCAACCAACATCCCATAAGAGATTTCCCCACGAAGTTGGGCCTCCTTGATGGTCACCAAGTCACCACTTTCACGGTCGACAATCTGAGCGCCAACACGAGCCAAGACAACTAACTGGCCTTCGGCCACATTTGGTGCACCAGTCACAACCTGGATGGTCTCTTTACCATCAAAAACCTGTGTGATCACCATGTGATCAGAATCTGGATGGGGCACAACCGAGTCAACTCGGACAACCACCAAACCAGACTGCTTGGCAGCAGCCGTTCCAACAGATTCCAATTCCACACTGGTCAATTCAATTTGCTGTGCCAAATCCAAGACAGCCTGCTCGCTTAAATCAAGCCCCGGCTGTAAGTATTCGTTTAACCATTTTAAGTTGGTCTTCATGATTAGTTCCCCCGCTTATTAAATTGATCCAAGAACCGGACATCGTTTAAGTAGAATTGACGAATGTCTTCCACGCCATACTTCAGCATGGCAAAACGATCAGGACCCAAACCAAAGGCAAAGGCTGAGTATTCTTCTGGATCAACGCCATCCATCTTCAAAACGTTTGGATGGGTCATCCCCGCTCCCAAAACTTCAATCCAACGGATATCTTCCGGCTTGGTGTCTTCCGTCACTTCGTTCCAAGAAACGTCAACTTCGACGGAAGGTTCCGTAAATGGGAAGTAAGATGGGCGCAGGCGAATTTGGTGCTTTTTACCGAAAAGCTCCTGCATGATTGACAATAATGTTCCCTTCAAATCAGCCATGGTAATGTTCTTACCAACAACCAACCCTTCCACTTGGTGGAATTGGTGTGAATGAGTCGCATCATCCGTGTCCCGCCGGTAAACCTTACCCGGCGCAATCATCTTCAATGGCCCCTTAGAAAAGTCATGCTTTTCCAAGGCGCGCGATTGAACGGGTGATGTCTGCGTCCGTAACAAAATTTCTGGCGTCACATAAAAAGTATCCTGCATATCACGGGCTGGGTGATCCTTTGGCAGGTTTTCCCGCTCAAAGTTGTATTCATCTGTTTCCACTTCAGGTGAGTCAATCGGGTCATCAATCACTTGATAGCCCAGTCCCAAGAAATGGCTTTCGATTTCATCCATGATTTGTTGCAACACATGGCGGTTCCCCAACTTGGGCTTTGTTCCCGGCAAGGTCACATCAAGCGTTTCCGCCTGCAACTTGGCATCCATTGCCGCCTTTTCTTGAACAGCCTTCATGGCTACTAAGCTATCTTGGATTTGTTGGCGGACCTGATTACCCACCTGGCCGACAGCCTTCTTTTCATCGATTGAAAGGTCCTTCATCGACTTCAAAACCGTCGTGATTTTTCCCTTTTTGCCAAGGTAAGCCACCCGGACTTGTTCCAAGTCGGCTCCTTTTGCTGCCAAATCAGCCTCAGCTTGCTTGGCGATTGCCTGTAATTCATCAATTAATGTCATTCATCTTCCTCTTTTTCCCAATAAAAAAGTCCCCTATGTTATTCACACAACATAAGGGACGTAAGAGAACTTCCGCGGTACCACCCAGTTTCTGACCAAAAGGCCAGCACTCTTGGCCGGTATCGGCGGCTTACCGTTGACTGTTAGGCCAAAGTCTCCAGACTGAAATTCGAGGCACCAGCAGACGGTCTTGCACTAGACACCGTTCGCTTTACTACTGGCTGACCCCTACTAGGTCCTTCATCGTAACTCTAGTATAACAAAAATCAGGAAAACCGCCTAGCCTGTTTTTAGCTCGACGGTTTTAAAAAATTCCTATTGATCTAATCGTTAACTTGGTCTTCGGCAGGCTTACCCTCGAAAACTGCTAAGACATTCTTAGCGGCCGTCTTGGCCACTTCAAAGTCTGCTTCCTTTGAGTGCGCTGCCACGTGTGGCAAAACAAAGGCATTTGGCAAGGACAACAGTTCGTTATCCGGACTAATTGGCTCTTGGTCAACCACATCCAGACCTGCAGCAGCAATCTTACCAGACTTCAAGCTAGCAATCATGGCTGCTTCATCAATCACTGGGCCGCGGCCAACATTGACCACCACTGTACTTGGCTTCATCTTGTCAAAAGCCTTTTGATCAATCAAGCCAGTCGTGCTTGGCGTTGCTGGCAATGCTGAAACAACGAAATCAGCCTGTTGGAAGATTTCATCAAGGTCAGCCATTCGGCCATTGGGAACATCACGGTCATGACGCGCATAGGCCAAGACGTGGACACCAAAGCCGGTCAATAATTTGGCAATTTCTTGTCCGATATGGCCAAAGCCGATAATCCCAACAATCTTGCCTGAAACTTGCTGGCCACTCTTGCCAACCATGTAGTCGGCTGCCTTCTTGTCCGTAATGGCGTCGTGGCTGGTTTCAAACAAACGGCCAGCCATCAACATCAACGTAATCGCTGTTTCAGCTACCGCACCGGCATTCGCACCAGGCGTGTTGGTCACAGCAATGCCACGTTCACTAGCAGCTTGCAGGTCAACGTTGTCATAGCCAACACCATGACGAGCAATGATCTTTAGGTTTGGGAAGCGGTCCATGACTGCTCCGTCAACTGGATACATCATCAAGATGATACCAATAACCTCATCATCACTTGCAAAATCCTCTGATGTTGCCTGTGGGTTTGAGACGATCTCCAATCCTGCTCGCTTCAATGGAGCAAGAGCGTTTTCATCAATCCCATCAAATACTAAAACTTTCGCCATGATTATCGAAACTCCCTTCTTACTTTGCCTGACCAAGTAATGCTTCTAGCTGATTTAACCGGTCTTCAAAGACGGCAAAGGCTTGGTCTAAGTATGCACCTTCTGTCATATCAACGCCAGCTTTGGCGATGACTTCTAATGGACTCGCTGAGTTACCGGCCTTCAAATAGTCCTTATAGCGTTCTGCCTCACCCTTTTCCAAAATGTTTTGGGCCAGCGTTGTGGCAGCCGCTTCACCAGTCGCGTACTGGTAAACGTAGAAATTGTAGTAGAAGTGTGGAATTCGTGACCATTCGTAAGCGATTTCTGGGTCCTTGGTCAAATCAGGACCATAGAACTTTGAATCCAAATCGCCATAGTAAGCAGCCATGGCTTCGGCTGTCAACGGTTGACCCGCAGCGTCCTGGTCATGAATCCAAGCTTCAAAGTCAGCAAATTCCGTTTGACGGAAGACCGTCCCCTTAAAGCCGTCTAAGTATTGGTTCAAAACGTAAGCTTGGACCTTAGGGTCATCATAGGTCTTCAAAAGGTAATCCGTCAAGAGGGCTTCGTTAGTTGTTGAAGCTATTTCAGCCAAAAAGATTGGATAATCGCCGTAGTGGTATGGCTGGTTGTGACGAGTCAAATAAGAATGAACGGTATGACCCATTTCGTGGACCAAAGTATAGACGTTATCCAATGTATCCTGCCAATTCAGCAAGATATAAGGGTTGGTATCGTATGCCCCACCAGAGTAGGCCCCTGACCGCTTTCCCTTGTTTTCAACAACGTCAATCCAGCGCTCGGCAAAGGTCTTCTTGACCACTTCCAGATAATCCTCGCCCAATGGTGCTAATGCCTTTAAGGCAATTGCCTTGGCATCTTCATAGGTAACAGGCAAGTCCACATCATCTGTCAAAGACACATACAAATCGTATGAATGAACTTCTTCCAAGCCCAAGACTTCCTTGCGTAATGAAACGTAGCGGTGCAAGAGTGGTAGGTTCTTTTCAACACGGTCCGTCAAGGTATCATAAACGGCCGTTGGAATCTGATTTGACAGCACGGCTGCTTCCTTAGCAGACTGATAGTGGCGTGTCTTCGCCAAGAAGTTGTGCTTCTTAACTGTTGAAGACAAGGTAGAAGCAAAGGTATTCTTTAACGCCATATAAGCATCATAAAGGGTCGTGAAAGCCTGTTGACGCGTTGGCTGGTTCTTAGACCGCAACATCACGCCATAGAGTCCGTTCGTCAATTCTTCAACTTCACCGTTTTCCGTCACTACATCACCAAAATCCATATCGGCATTGTCGAGGGCCGAGAAGGTTTGTTCAGCCGATGACAAAACAGTTGAAGCACCCGCTAGCAAGGCCTCTTGGTCGGCAGGCAGTGTGTGGGCCTTTTCTGAAAGCAAAACATCAAAGAAATGACGGTAAGGCACCAGTGCTTGATCTTCGAGATAAGTGGCTAGAGTCTTTTCATCAATCGCCAAAACTTCCGGTTGGAAGAAAGCAGTTGCTTGGCTCACAGCGGCCAAAAGGTCCTGAGCTTGAGCATAAACACCAGCATAGTGGTTATTCGCCGTGTCTTCATCATATTTTTGATTGGCGTAAACGTAAATCTTTTCAAATGACCGTTCGATTTGGAGGTCCGTTTCCAAACCGGCCAACAGGGTCTGGGCAGAATCACCAAGGTGACCGACATACTGGTCCAAGTCGGCCAGGCTAACCTTCAAAGCGGCAACCGCTTCTTCAAAGGCCTGGTCATCTGCAAAGACCGTGGTTAAATCCCAAGTCAGTTCCGTTGGCACTTCTTGTCGTGTGATTTGTCCCATATAGTTGTTGCCCAAGGCATTGGCTTGCTTCAGGCCCCCCTTTTCTGATATTTTACTCATTTTAACATAGCAATCTTAATCTGCGACAAATTGCAGGAGCTTTATCACTAAAATTTTGTTGTCCTGTAAGCAGATGACGCCGCTCGCTGCCAAATCAGCATACGTCGCTTTCAAAATTTTCTCGTGGTCTTGAAAACTGGGGTAAAAATACTGCCTTAACCGGGCACTAAGCCTTTCCTCAAAGATCCAATGATTAAGTCCAACTCTTTCCAACAACAAGACAAGAACCAACCGAAAGTGCCAATTGGGGACTGCTAGGCCAAAAGCTTGTCCCAGTAAACACCAATCTGGCAGTTGATCGAGCCGATGTCCCCGTTCATAAAGATAGTTAATCAGGTCAACCTTGACCCGGCCCTGCACCATCAGCAAGGTCAGTTTGGTTCGCTGGTAGAGTAAGTGCTGAACCAGGTCACTGGTTGAACTGACCAACCTTGTCTGATTAACGATTGGTTGGCCGGTTAACTGCCTCCCTACTCGCTCGTCATTATCAGTACCATTAGCCACGCTGGACAAGACGGCCCCAAAACCAGTCTGGCTTTCATACTGTAGTTTATGAAAGTCCGTTTTAGAAAAATTAAACCGGGTATCAAAGCGTTTCTGCTTGGGCACATAAAAAAATAGTCGGCCGCAATAAATAAACCGACAAATTAATTCGCCTGACAAGCGCCGTTGATAGTAGGCAGGCCCCAAAACCCACAAGACCTCTAATCCGAGACTCTGCAGGCCTTGATTGCGCTCTTGCAGTCTTTTTTTGCCAATTGATGAACACTGGTATTCAATTGCCAAATCTGTCCCTCGCGGACGTTTAACCAATAGATCCGGGCGCTGACTAATTTGACTTAAAACTGGTTCGACCACTACCTGATAGTCTTTTGCAAAATACCGATAGAGTGCCATCTTACCCAAGAGATGATCGATTGTTTCGCCCTCCGTAAAAGAGTGGCAGCCCGCCTGCACCTGGTGAGCAAAGTGGGCCACATTTTGTTGACCGTGACGAAGCACCACAGGCTTTTTGCAGGCCGGACATCGGTAATTTTCGCTTCGATTAGCCAAATTGGCAAAGCAGTATTGATTGGATGAATTAATCGCAAGTAACATAAAAAGGGCCTCTCAGTCAGTTAGACGAGAGAGCCCTTTAAAATCATTTTTAATTAATCTAAACGCTTCTTTAACCAGTTCGAGAACCAAGTCAACAGCGTAATCACAATCATGTAAATCAAACCGATAATGGCCCAAACACGGAATCCTTGTGAGTTACGAGCAACAATCAATGTTCCCGTTTGTGTCAGTTCCAAAATTCCGATGGCAGACAAGATTGACGTGTCCTTCAAAGTAATGATGAACTGGTTAACAAACGATGGCACCATAATCTTCAAACCTTGTGGCACCACGACCTTAGACATTGCCTTACCGTAAGGCAATCCCAATGAACGAGCAGCTTCCATCTGTCCTCGGTCAACGGCTTCAAAACCACCGCGAACAAAGGCCCCGGTATAAGCACCCTCATTCAAAATCAGCGTCAACAAGCCGGCCGTAAAGGCAGGAATCTTCGTTCCGATAACACCTGGCAAACCAATATAAATGAAGAAGGCCAAGACCATCAGTGGCAAACCACGGAAGGCGTAGATAATCGTTGTGGATAACCCACGCAAGAACTTTGACTTAGCCACACCCATCAAACCAAGGACCATGCCCCAAAGAGAAGCGAGGATAATACCAGCGACGGTCAACTCGATTGTTTGAACCAAGCCGTCGAAGAATGCCTTCTTGTTTGAACGCAAGATACCCCAAGTAGAGTTATTATCAGCAGATGAACCCGTAAAGTTTTTCTGGTCTGATTTCAAATACTTATCAACAATCTTTTGATAAGAACCATCGGCCTTCATTTCCTTCAAGGTCTTGTTAAAATCAGCAATCAACTGTGGGTTTTGCCCCTTCTTAACGAAGAAGCCGTAGCCACCGGCGTTACCAGGGTTATTTGGATTCTTAACTTCCAAATCTAGGCCGTTTTTAATGGCATACTGGATAACAGGCATATCTTCAAAGGTAGCAGCACTGTTACCGTTGACAACATCGTTGTACATTGTGTCCGTATCGTTGAAATACTTAACCTTAAAACCGTACTTCTTTTGCAAGGACAAGCCGTAGTTTGAGGCAGCCGTCCCAGACTTCAAGGCAACTGTCTTCCCTTTCAATTCGGATAATGACTTAATCTTGGAGCCCTTCTTGGTAATCCAAGCAACACCAGTCTTATAGTATGAATCCGAAACATCATAGACTTGCTTTCGTTCATCCGTGATGGCCATTCCCGCAATAATTCCATCTGCCTGGCCGTTAGCAACCATTTGAGCAGCGGCATTAAAGGACATTGGCTTCAATGTGTAGGTGAAGTGGTTTCTTTTCGCCACTTCCTTCAAAATATCTTGGTCAATACCGACGTACTCATTATTTTTGTCTTGGAAATCAAAGGGTGCATAAGTTGCATCCGTTGAGATGACATAATTAGGTTCAGCAGCATTTGCCTTCGTTCCAAAGGCAAAAAGCCCCAAGAAAAGCGTGAACGCCACCAAAATCGGCTTTACTCGTTGGTTGACCATTGTATTCATTCTTCCTATCTTTTCGTGTTAAGCGACCAATTGACTTTAGGCTTGCATCACCTTTGACAAGAAGGTTTGCAAACGCTCATTCTTTGGTGCATTAAACACTTCTTCAGGCGTACCAGATTCTTGAATCTTACCAGATTCGAAGAAGACAACCCGGTCAGCCACTTGCTTGGCAAAGCCCATTTCATGGGTAACGATAATCATCGTCATTCCTGACTTAGCCAAATCCTTCATCACATCCAAAACATCGCCAACCATTTCTGGATCCAAGGCTGATGTTGGTTCATCAAAGAGCATGATGTCTGGGTCCATTGCCAAGGCACGGGCAATGGCAACACGTTGCTTTTGTCCACCTGACAATGAGTTCACTGATTTGTCAGCCTTATCTGACAAACCAACAGTTGCTAACAATTCCTTACCACGCTTATCTGCTTCTTCCTTTGTCATCTTACCCAATTGAACAGGTGCCAAAGTAATGTTTTGCAAAACAGTGTAGTTGTTAAAGAGGTTAAAGTTCTGGAACACCATTCCGATGTTTTCGCGAACCTTATTAATATCAGTCTTTGGATCAGAGATGTCGTAACCATCAACTTCAACCAAACCAGAGTTTGGCATTTCCAACTGATTTAACATCCGCAAGAAGGTTGACTTTCCTGAACCAGAAGGCCCAATCATTACAACAACTTCGTTGGCCATCACGTCCAAAGAGATGTCACGCAAAACGTGGTTATCGCCATATGACTTGTTAACCTTGTCTACGTGTACTTTCACTTGCTTTTCTTCACTCATGCTCGTGTCCTTTTTTCAACCCAGTTACTCAACCATGTAAGTAACGTAATTACAATTAAGTATATCACAGCGATAATTGCCCAGACACGGAATCCCTGTGAATTCCGAGTAACAATCAACGTACCAGTCTGTGTCAATTCCAAAATACCGATAGCAGACAAAATTGATGTGTCCTTCAAGGTAATAATGAATTGGTTAATAAAACTTGGAATCATTAACTTCAAGCCTTGCGGAATAATAACCTTGCGCATAGCCTTTGAATGAGAAAGTCCCAATGAACGTGCGGCTTCCATTTGACCACCGTCAACAGAATTGAAACCACCACGAACGAAGGCCCCTGTATAAGCTCCTTCATTTAAAATCAGTGTCAAAACACCAGCCGTAAAGGCAGGAATTTTAACGCCAATCACACCAGGCAAACCGATGTAAATGAAGAAGGCCAAAACCATCATTGGCATTCCACGGAAGATATAGATAATCGTTGTTGACAAGCCACGCAAAAACTTTGATTTCGCCACACCCATGACACCCAAGAGCAAGCCCCAGATAGTTGCCAGGATAATTCCAACAATCGTCAAGTAAAGTGTTTCCTTCAAACCTGTCCAGAAAGCTGATGAGTTTGAACGCAAGATACCAAAGACGGAGTTGTTATCAGAAGCTGAACCAGTAAAAGTTGATGCCTTCGCATCCAGGTACTTGTTGACAATCTTGTCGTAAGTACCATCCTTCTTGATGGCAGCAAAGCCTTTGTCAAAGGCAGCCAACAAAGCAGCGTTAGCACCCTTCTTAACGGCAAAGCCATAGTCACCGGCGTTAAATGGATCCTTAGGGTTTTGAACCTTCAATTCTGTTCCGTTCTTAACGGCATACTGCAAAACAGGAAGGTCACCAAAAGTAGCGGCTGTGTTCCCGTTAATCACATCACGGTATGAAGTATCGGAATCAGAGAAGTAAGTAATCTTGAAACCATACTTTGATTGGATTGATTCGGCATACTGTGCACCGGCAGTTCCAGTCTTCAAAGCAACTGTCTTACCCTTCAAATCAGACAAAGACTTGATTTTTGAATCCTTGGCAGTTGCCCAGCCAATTCCACTACGGTAGTAAGGCGTTGAGAAATCAAAAACCTGACGACGGGCATCCGTAATTGACATTCCAGCAATTACCCCATCGGCTTGGTCAGAAGCAACAGCCTGGGTAGCAGCGTTGAAGGACATTGGCTTTAATTCATATGTAAATCCTTCACGCTTGGCAATAGTGGCCAAGATGTCTTGGTCAATTCCAACGTACTTGTTATTCTTATCTTGGAAATCAAAGGGTGCGTAAGTAGCATCCGTGGCGATAATGTAGTGGGGTTCGCTGGCCGAAGCTGGCTTTTGGCTTGCCACACCAAAGGCCAGGAAGGCTGCCACTACAGTCACCAAAGTCATTAGTACTTTTTTCATAATAACCTCTTTTTCATAATGTTCCCATTATATCAAAAACTAACAAGGCATTTACTAACAATGTTAGTTTTTATTACGTTAGTGGTCTAGTCCGAAAGGGTGGATAGAGTCTGCTATAATAGACTTCATGACTAATTGGATTACCCAAACAATTGAACCATGGATGCCAAAAGGCGCTTTGAAGGCCAAGGACGACTATGCTAAAATCGCTCAAGCAAGCGGTTTCTCTCACCTTCCTCTTGAGCGTTACAACGATCAACGTTTCTCAAAAACCGAACGTCAAGAGCGAATCGAGGAGGCACTCAAGCTGATTGTACCAGGTGATACCGTGGTTCATCAATTCCCAACTTACATGAGTGCTGATTTTGAAGCCGAATGGTTGGCAGCTATTAAAGACAAAAAAGCTAATTATGTCTTATTAATTCACGACTTTGAACCATTCCGAGTAACAAAAGCTAACCCGACAGAATTTGCTCTGGCCCAAAAGACCGACCTCATCATCACCCATTCAGAGGCGATGAGCCAATCTTTAGCAAAAATGGGCGTTAACCAAAAAACGATTGTCCAACCCCTTTTTGACTATTTGGGGTCAAATCCTCCCCTAGCTAGTTACCAAAAAATTCTAAATTATGCCGGCACTTGGCAAAAAGCCCCCTGGTTAAAAAATTACCAAGGACCGACACTGAAGCTCTTTGGTAATCGGCCTAAGAAGTGGCGCGATTGGCAAGCGCCGGCTGACATCGAATGGGCTGGCAACTTTGAACCAGACGACATCCAAAATCACTTGGACGCTGGGTTCGGCTTACTTTGGGATAGCGACTTTGGTACCCTTCACTATCAAAGCTACACGAAAATCAATGCCCCACATAAGGCAAGCCTCTACCTCAAGGCCGGTCTGCCCCTCATCGCTTGGCAAGAAAGCCATATTGGCCGGTTGATTGACCTCTACCAGATTGGCTTCACCATCAACGATTTGGACGAACTAGAAGGCCTGATGAAAACCTTGACGGCCGACCAGTATCAAAATTGGCAGGCTAATCTCTTGCCACTGCGAAAACAGATCAGCGAAGGGTTCTTCACTAAAAAAACGCTTGAGGCTGTCACTGATTTCTTCAATAAAAACTAACTAACTGCATTAGCACATAGAAAAAGCACCGCGAAGCGGCCAATTTTACTTGGTCGTCCGCAGTGCTCTTTTTTATACACCAAAGATTTTAGCAACTTGCGCTTGAACCTTGTTCAAGTAAGTTTCCTGATCAGCTTCAGATTGAGCAAATTTCTCGTCGTCAACCTTTTGGCCATCAAGGATCAATGCATCAGCCATCATGGCTGTCGCGTCAGCGTAATCCTGGTAAGCCTTTGCCAACGTCTTGTGAGCACCCATAAAACGAACAGGTACGGTCAAGGCGGCTAAAGTCTTAGCGTTTTCTTGGTAAACAGCCACAGCATCATCAAATTCCGCCTTTACTTCGGCAAAATCAGCCTTGGGCATGTCAGCGACTGCTGATTCTTGCTTAGCTGAATCTAATTTGACGAAGAATGGTGAAACGTGGTCAGCTGTCTCCTGTGTCTTTGTCAAGACATCTTGGAGTGCTTGGAGATAATACTGTAATTGCTTGGGGTTAAATTTTGCCACTATGCTTTATCCTTTATTGAAAAATTGTCGTTGCACCCATTTTACCAGTTCGACAATCACAATGATAGAGAAAGCTGCTAGGACAACGGTCAACCACTGGTGACTATCAAGGTAAGTCACGTGGAAGATTGGGTTCAATGGCTTGATAAAGACAACGGCCATCATAGCAAAGAGTGAGAAGACCAAGGCCCAGTTGAAGAACTTGTTGGCAAAGGCCTGTGGTCCCAACTCTGATTGGTAAACGCTCTTAACGTTAATGGCATTAAACATTTGCATCAATCCTAAGGTCATAAAGGCCATCGTCAAGGCATCCCCGTGAATCAATTCTGATCCTTGGTGCTCTGGGAAGGCCAAGGCAATGCCATAAACTGCCAAAACAAGGATGGCCTGCATCGTTCCCTGCCAGATAATAGCTGGGCCGACCCCACCAGACAAGAAGTTAGCGGTCTTACCACGTGGCTTCTGTGACATCACGCCCTTTTGAGCTGGTTCCAGTCCCAAGGCAATCGCTGGCAAGGTATCCGTTACTAAGTTAATCCACAAGATCATCACGGGTGCGAGCACTTCCCAACCAAGCAACGTCATCATAAAGATGGCAATCACTTCGGCCAAGTTTGATGCCAGCAAGTATTGCAAGGCCTTTTGAATATTGGCAAAGACCTTCCGGCCTTCCTTTACGGCCGCAACAATCGTTGAGAAGTTATCATCGGCCAAAACCATGTCGGCCGCTTCCTTAGAAACTTCCGTTCCAGTAATTCCCATGGCCACCCCGATATCGGCAGTCTTCAAGGCTGGCGCATCGTTCACACCGTCTCCAGTCATGGCCACGACCTTGCCCTTGCCTTGCCAAGCCTGAACAATCTTAACCTTGTGGGCTGGTGCCACTCGGGCATAGACACGAACATCCTTAACTCGGTCTTGGAAGTCTTCTTCCGGCATTTCATCCAATTCCGCACCCGTCATCACGGCCTTGGTACGGTCATCTTCATCCGTTAAGATACCCAAACGACCGGCAATCGCAGCGGCAGTCTTAGGGTGGTCACCCGTAATCATAATTGGCTGGATACCGGCCTTCTTGGCTTCAGCAACGGCGCCCTTAACTTCGGGACGTTCCGGATCAATCATGGCGATTAGGCCAACCAAGATTAAGTCCTTTTCCACATCATCGGCTTGTGGATTTTCTGGCACTGCTGCCAAATCCTTGTAGGCAAAAGCCAAGACACGGAGGGCCTGATCGGCTAACTCAGCGTTGATGTCTTGGTACTTGGCCAAATCAGCATCGGTCACGGGCCTGATTTCACCGTGGTCTAAGACCTGGCTGACGCGAGCCAAAATCGAATCTGGTGCCCCCTTAACCGTTGCTTCAAAACCACTAGCAACTGGGTGAATCGTCGTCATCAGCTTTCGTTCGGAATCGAACGGAATTTCACTGACACGTGGCATTTGAGCAAGCGTTTCCTTATAAGCCGGACGGTACTTCTTATTAAAGGCAATCAAGGCAGTTTCGGTTGGATCACCCACCAAGCCGTCATCGATTTCCTTTGTATCGTTATTCAAAGCCAGCAAGTCGGCCAACTTCAGCAAATCAGGGTTCACCTGGTCGGCCTCGAAAGGATTTTCAGCCTTCAAATCAACGATTTCCCCATCCAAGACCAACTTTTCAACGGTCATCTTGTTTTGGGTCAAGGTTCCAGTCTTATCGGAACCAATGATATCCGTTGATCCCAAAGTTTCAACGGCGGGCAACTTCCGAACCAAAGCGGCCTTCTTGGCCATCCGGGCTGTTCCCAAGGCCAGAGTAACCGTGACGATGGCTGGCAACCCTTCAGGAATGGCAGCCACGGCCAAGGAAATCGAAGTCAAAATCAAGTCAATCACTTTAGCATCCTGGGTAAAGTAACCAACCACGAAGGTCAAGGTTGCAATCGCCAAGATCAGGTAAGTCAAAATCCGACCCAACTGTGCCAAATTTTCCTGCAATGGTGACTTGGTTTCATCTGTTGACTGCAGTGATTCCGCAATCTGACCAACCTGAGTCTGCATTCCGGTCGCAATCACGATACCAGTTGCCTTTCCATAGGTCACATTGGCGTTCATAAAGGCCAAGTTCGCTTGGTCACCCAACGGCAAGTTGTCACCGGTCAAAACGGCATCCGTCTTTTCCACCGGTACTGATTCACCGGTCAACGTTGATTCTTCCACTTGTAAGTTAGCGACAGAAACCAAACGCAAATCAGCTGGGACAACGTCCCCTGCTTCCAGGTACACGAGGTCACCCACGACCAAATCAGGTGCGAGTACTTCTTGGTCTCGACCAGCACGCACTACTCTGGCCTTCGGTGTTGCCAAAGCCTTCAAGGCTTCGATTGCGCCTTCGGCCTTGCTTTCTTGGAAGACACCGAAGACCGCGTTAATAATCACGATGGCCAAAATAAAGGCAGCATCGGTTGTTTCGCCCGTAAAGGCAGCCACTAAGGCGGCGGCCAACAGGATACCAATCATCAAATCCTTAAATTGGTCGACAAACTTTTGAAAAAGGCTACGCTTTTTCTTAGCGACCAGGGCGTTTGGCCCATCCTTTGCCAAGCGTTCTTGGACTTGTTCTTCGGTTAAACCAGTTTGCACATTGGTTTTGAGCTCGCTGGTCAAATCAGTGACATCAATTTGATACGGTTGTTTTGCCACAATTCTCTCCTTTTCTGACTACTCTCTTTTTTATCTGGTCTGGGTAAAAGAAAAAAGACCCATACCAAACGCAAAAAAAGCGTTATGGTATGAGTCTCACTGTTTAAGGCTGAGCCGGTGCAATAAAGCTTGCACGATATAAAACACTACTGTTTTGCTTTGACGGTTATCAGCCACGAACATTTCGTCAGTTACTCCCTCAGAAATTTTATTATGTCTTTAGTATAACAGAATTTTTACGTCTGTATAGTTCTTTTTGTTATTTCTAAATGAATTAAAGAAATTAGAACAGCAAGGTCCTTCCGACCGGCAATTAATCGCATTTTGCCGACAACAACAAGTAGGATAAAATAGGAAATAATTACAAATCAGCCAAGCATATGCTTGCACGAGAAACTACGGTCAAAAAGCAGATTTTTCTCGTCCAATTAAGCGAAACAATCAAAACACAATTAGCACCACTGATTTTTCACTCTTAAACACGGATAGACAAAAGTAAGTTTTTAATAAGGAAAATAAATGGCAAAAACAAGTATTATGTGGTTTCGCAGGGACCTGCGACTGACCGATAACCAGGCGCTGCATGCCGCCATACAAAATAGCGACCAGGTCATCTTCATTTTTATTATTGACCCACAACAACTCCAAAGTGATGCAAGCGTTAATCAGAGCGCCTTCTTTGCCAGTGTCTTACATTTTAAAGAGACCCTTGCCAAAGACAACATCTCCCTCTTAATCCAAACTGGTTCGGTGACCGACGTTATTACAGAAATCAAAACAAAAGTTCCTTCCGTCAGCGACATCTACCTCAATTTCGATGAGCGTGGTTACGGTCGCAAAAGGGACCAACAAACCATCCGCTACCTCTCACAAAAACTTGGCATCATCGCTCACCCCTTTTTGGACTTTACCTTGACCAGCGCCTCTTCAATCAAAAAACCAGACGGAAGCGCCTACCAAATCTTTACTCCTTACTATAAAAAGTGGTTACCTTCTAAAAAAGACCAGCCATTGCCGGTTCTAGCCAGCACTGCAATTCGTAATAAACAGGTGGCGGAACCGTTCGAGGACCGCATTGATGACCTAAAAAAATTAATCAATCCCAACCACAGCTATGCCTACCAGGACAGTCTTGGTGAGCAGCAAGCAATCAACACTTTAGAGGACTTTGTCTCTAATAAATTAGCCGACTACGACCAAAACCGAGATATTCCAGCGCTGGATGGTACCAGCCATTTATCACGGTACTTAAGAACTGGTGAAATTTCCATCCGAACGGTTTACGATGCGGTCAACCGCCAACCTGATAGTCTGGGCAAAGAGACTTTTATCAAGGAACTCTGCTGGCGCGACTTTTATAATATGATTTACACCGTTTACCCTGACCAAAAGGACCAGGCTATTAACACGAAGTTCCAAAGCATTCCCTGGATTAACGACGAATCCCAATTTAACGCCTGGAAAACCGGTACGACCGGCTTTCCTATTATCGATGCGGCCATGCAGCAGTTGAACCAAACCGGTTGGCTCCATAACCGTTTGCGCATGATTGTTGCTTCCTTTTTAACTAAGGACTTACTGATTAATTGGACATGGGGCGAGCAATATTTTCAAGAAAAATTAGTTGATTATGATCCCGCTAGCAATATCGGTGGTTGGCAATGGGCTGCCTCAACCGGAACGGACAGTGTCCCTTATTTTCGAATTTTTAATCCGTTCACCCAGGCCGAAAAATTTGATCCGGATGCAAAATTCATCAAACAATACATCCCCGCCCTCGCTGATTTGCCAGCCGATAAAATCCACCACATCGACCGCCTAAGCGAAGCCGACCAGCAACAATACCAGGTAATTCTTGGAAAAGATTATCCAAAACCAATCGTCGACCATGCCCTTGCCCGCAAACGGGCAATCGCTACCTATAAGAATTTAAACGCATAAAAAGAAGAAGGAACTTGGATGCAAGTTCCTTCTTCTTTTTTCGTTCAATCAATTACTATGAAAAATCAGTTTAGCTTTCTGCACCGATCTTCTTACTAAAGATAATTCCGAATCCTAAGAAGCCCAAGGAAATTGCCAAAATCAAGTAAATCGTAAAAATCATATCCCAAGAATGGAACATGTTAATCAAATAACCAGAAGCAATCGGACCGATTGCGGCCAACAAGTAACCGGCTGACTGAGCGGTTCCCGATAATTCGGCCGTTTGTTCAAAGCGCACCGTCTTCTGTTGGAAAAAGACAATACTTAAGGTAAAGGCAGCCGCTGTCCCCATTCCAGACAGAGCTGACCAAAGGGCGTTCAAGAAAAAACTATGAGTAGGGAAAAGCATCCCAAAAGTTGCCACTGAAACAGCAATAGCACTAAATAACGCCATCCCAATCATCCCTGGCTTCCGCTTGGCAATCATTGGTGTCACAATGGCCATTGGAATCCCAAAAATCTGGAAAAAAGTAGCCAAGACGCCGGATGTTGTTGCCACAAAGCCATTATCAATCCAATATTTTGGCATCCAAGTCATTAATGAGTAGGCCAACAATGACTGAATCCCAAAGAACAACGTAATCAACCAGGTTACGCGATAATTTTTGACCGAAAAATCACCTTCAGCTTCTTCTTCGCTTTCCAGCTGATGGTTAGTTTGTGGTAATTGCTTAAAAGCACTTCCCCATACGATCAACGTTAAGACCGTTAAGACGGCAAAAACCATCATAGTTGTGGAAAAATTTGTGGCCTTTAAAATTGGTACCACCGTTGCTGTCCCGATACCAGAAAAGAGCGTCATCATGGCTGGGTAAATGCCCGTCAGTAAAGCACTTTGCTTTGGAAAATACTCTTGAATAATACTTGGTAACAAGACGTTCCCACCGGACAGACCAATACCAATCAAAACCATTCCCACAAAGAGCAAAATCGGATTCGTAATGACCCGAATAGCTACTCCAAACGTTAATAGTAACAGAGAATAGAATAAGACTTGCGGATTCCCAGCACGCACGCCCCATTTTCCAATTGCTGGTGATACTAAGGCAAACATCAAAACTGGAATCGTGGTGAGCCAGCCACTCACGCTGGTTGGCAAACCTAAAATGGTATGTAATTGAGGCAAAATTGGTGGCAAAATCGTAATTGGCAAACGCAAGTCAGCACCAATTAAAATGATGCCGAGTCCGGCTAACAAATAAACTCTTTTTTTCAAAAATCAGTTCCTCACATTCTATAAAATCGCACAAAAAAGGTCGCTAACGCGACCAGAGCAAGTTTTGCTTCTTTCGTATATTTTTATCTTAACCCCAAAATTGACATACGTATAATACTTATTAAGCTGATTTTCATGCCTTTTAGGCATTTTTAACCAATTGAATAAATTCCTGAGCAGTTGGGTTTAAAATGCGGTCCTTCTTCCAGACCAGCATTCGCTCATTTTCCAATCGTGGCTCTAGAGGAATAAACTTTGTCCCGTCCGTATTTTCATTGCTGGCCCCCTCGATGGCCAAAGCAACGCCAACCTCCTCTCGAACCAGTGGTAGAACATTAAAGAGCAAATTATACATGCCAATAATATTCATCTTCTCGGGATCAAACTGGCCCCACTGATAAAAACTTTCTTGAACTGCAGCCCGCTTGGCGCCAATAATTGGTAAAGGCAAAAGATCGGCGGCCGTCACAAACTTTTTATCGGCTAGTGAACTTTGCGAAGCAACCACAATCCCCAAGGCTTCAGTACCGGGTAACTTGACCACATTAAAATCAGCCTGGTCAAGGGTCAAAGGACCAACCATAAAGGCCAAATCAAGCAGCCCCTTCTCAAGCTTATCTAAGAGATCGTTTCCATTGCCACTATAAAGTTCAAAGGTCACCCGGTCGTGCTGTTTTCGCATGGTTTTCATAATTTTAGCCAAAAAAGTTGAGTTATCCGACTCAATACAACCAATAGTGACCTTCCCAGTTAGTTCCCGGTCCTGATAGGTTGCAAATTCTTGCTCGGTTTTCTGATCCAAAGCGACTAGTTCTTCTGCTTTGGCCTTCAAAAATCGGCCCGAATCAGTCAACGTCAGCTTTTTATTATCACGGATAAACAAATTAGTCTGCAAGCGTTCCTCAAAGGCGTGAATTTGCCGGCTTAATGTTGGCTGCGTAATATGTAAATCAGCAGCAGCCTGCGTGATATTTTGCGTTTCCGCC
The DNA here is from genome assembly GCF_963580785.1 of Fructobacillus cardui. NCBI lineage: Bacteria > Bacillati > Bacillota > Bacilli > Lactobacillales > Lactobacillaceae > Fructobacillus > Fructobacillus cardui. Next base: position 64,155 of record NZ_CAUZLS010000003.1, read on the forward strand.
ACCTTTAAAAAATATTGTAATAAGCGAATTTCCATCCGTCACTCCTTCAGAATTCATCGATAGTCATATAGGATGGTTCCTTTAATCAGCACTAAATTCAAGTAACCTAACATACCCTTAATGAGCTAAATCAGCCATGATTTTTCGAACAACTGCTTCTTGGCCAAGGCTCGGGGCAATGACCCTTTCACCTGTAACCTGTAATAAATCATGGGGTTGAAACCACTTTGCCAAATCAGCTTCATCAAAACCTGGATTCGTTTTTCCTTGATGTCGTTTGACCGTCTCTTCAAATGGCAAATCATAATAATAGATAAAGCTTTTCTCAGCTTGATTGATAATTTCGGACAGCATTTGGCCATACTTCGAAGTCGGAAGAATCCCCTCAACAATTGTATAACGACAATTTTTAATCCCAAACAAAGCCATCTCCTTGATCAGATTAATTGCTAGATTGTTGGGTGTATCTTTCACTCGTAACATTGTCCGCCGGACATAATCCTGCGGAATTAATAAATTATTTTCACCAAGTTGTTCATGTAAAGCGTTCGCAGTGACCGTTTTGCCACTACCCGAATTTCCTCGAATCACGATTAGATTTCCCATTTATGTCCCCCCACCATCACCTCATTGCTACTACTATATCAATAAATCAAAAGCCACATTCAAATGCTACGCCGGCCCGAATAAAACACCGAAATTTCAACCTAATTGTTTCAATGAAATCAGTAATATTTTTGATATAATAGTTCTAAACAAAGACTAATTTAGCACTTTTATTAAAATTTTTATCATTTTTGTTGACAAGGAAGCTAACATCTTGTAATATAAACACATCATATCAAACAAGTTGATCAGGAAAGTAAAAAGTAACTTTAGCCTAGAGACTTACCGGTTGGTGCAAGGTAAGGTAAAGAAGCTTTTGAAAATGACCTGTGATTGGCAACTACGAATCGGTTTACCGTTAGTAGTTGACGGACTGGCCCTCGTTACTTGGGCACACCATTCGGCTAGGATCATTCCCCGGGGCCCGATGGTTAGTGAGCAGCCTAAAGGCAACTTTTGGCTAAAACTCAGAATGGTAACGCGAAAGTCGCTTCTGTCTTAAATCTTAAAGATAGAAGCGGCTTTTTTTGTTGCTAAAATTAAAATAAAGATATAAGGAGATAATAACAAGAAAATGTCAAAAAAAGGTTGGTTGATTTCCGGTATCGCAGTCGTTGCTGTCGCTGCACTAGCTTACGTCAGCTTTGGTCATCACGGTACAAGCAATAATAAAACGGTGACAGTCGGCATTATGTCAGCGAACAAAGATGACGATGATATTTGGAAGAGTGTTGCTCAAACGGCCAAGGATAAGTACGGTGTGACGATTAAGTTCAAGCAGTTCTCCGATTACTCACAGCCAAACAAGGCTTTGCAAAACGGCGACATTGATTTGAACTCTTTCCAGCACTACGCTTTCCTGGATGCCTACAACAAAAAGAACGGCAACGAATTAACCTCAATTGGTGAAACGGCCATTAGCCCAATCCGCTTATACTCGAACTCATACAAGAATGTCAGCGACTTTAAGGATGGCAACACCATCGTCGTTCCAAATGACCCATCAAACGAAAGTCGGGCCCTTTACCTCTTGAAGTACGCTGGATTGATTGAGTTGAAATCAGGATTGACGCTGGCAACAACGAAGGACATCACTTCAAATCCAAAGAATTTGAAGATTAAGGAAGTTTCAGCAGATCAAACCGCTCGTAACCTTCCAGATGTTCAGGGGGCCGTTATTAATGGTAATTATGCACAGTCAGCTGGCCTAAAGTACCAAGATGCCATCTTCGTGGAACCTTTGAACAAGGATTCACACCAGTGGGTCAACATCATCGTTGCCCAAAAGAAGAACAAGAACAAGAAGTTTTACCAAGACGTCGTTAAGGCTTACCAAACAAGCAAGACCAAGCAATTGATCAAGGAAAAGTATGGTGAATCAGAAGTCGCCGCTTGGGACAAGCAATTTAATTAAAATAATTGAGTAACATAGGAAAGAGAGAAAGATATTATGAGTGCAAAAAAGACGATTATTGGAATTGTAGCCGCCGCAGCCATTGTTGGAATTGGTTACTTCAGCTTCTTCAACCACGGTAGCCAAGACGACAAGGTGGTTAAGATTGGTGTCATGAACGGTGACAAATCAGAAGACCAAATCTGGGCAGAAGCAGCCAAGACTGCCAAGGATAAGTATGGTATTACTTTGAAGACCGTTAAGTTCTCTGATTACTCACAGCCAAACAAGGCCTTGAGCAACCACGACATCGACTTGAACGCCTTCCAAAACTACCCATTCTTGGAAAACTGGAACAAGGCTAACAAGACAGACATCGTTTCAATCGGTGACACTTGGACTACACCATTGCGTGTCTACTCAGACAAGTACAAGTCAATCAAGGACATCCCTGATGGTAGCCAAATCGCCGTTGCCAACGATGTTACTAACGAAAACCGTGGTATCCACCTCTTGGCCGAAGCTGGTTTGATTAAGGTGAAGGACACGAACAAGGCCACACCAAACGACATTACTTCAAACCCTAAGAACTTGAAGATTGTGCCAGTTGATGCTTCACAAACTGCAACTTCATTGAAGGATCCTAAGTTTGCCGGTGCTGTTATCAACACAAACTTTGCTAAGTCAGCAGGAATCGACTTTAACTCTGCCATCTATGTTGAAGGTTTGAACAAGAACACGACTCAATTCTTCAACTTCGTTGCGGCTAACAAGTCTGACAAGGATAAGAAGATTTACAAGGATGTTGTGAAGTCTATCCAAACTGCTAAGACCAAGGAATTAGTTAAGAAGAACTACGACGGTGCCGAAATCACTGTTTGGGATTACAAGAAGTAATTCGACAAGGCGGGCTTGTCCCGCGTACATATTTAATCATCACCACGAAAGGAAAATTACTCATGTCAAATCGTAAAGAAGAATACCTCACTTTCTTAAAAGAATTGATTGCCCTCCCCAGTGTTTCAGCAAAGCACGAGAAGCTACCTGAAACGGCTGCCCTTCTCGGTCAAGCATTGGAAAAGCTTGGTGGCCAAGTCGAAATCGACGACAGTTACTTTGCCCCACTGGTCATTGCGCACTTTAATAGTAACCAAGCCGATGCAAAAAACTTGATTATCTATAACCACTACGACGTGCAGCCAGCGGAACCCTTTAACCTGTGGGACCAAGACCCCTGGACTTTGACTGAAAAAGATGGCCATCTGATTGGTCGCGGTGTCGATGACGATAAAGGGAATATCACGGCCCGTTTCACGGCCTTAGCCGAATACTTAGACGAAAACGATGGCCAATTACCCGTCAACATTACCTTCTTAATTGAAGGTTCTGAGGAAACCGCCTCACAGCACTTGGATGACTATTTAGCCAAGTATCCAGAATTAAAAGCTGATTTAATCATCTGGGAGTCCGGTAATAAAGACGAGCAGGGACAAATCGAACTTGGTGGTGGTAATAAGGGAATCGTGACCTTCGATGTGACGGCCAAGACGGCTGGCATCGACCTCCATTCCTCATTAGCAACCGTTGTTGATTCCGCTGCCTGGCGCTTAAGCCAAGGGTTATCAACCCTTTTTGATCCAAAGACGGGCCGCATTCAAGTCCCTAACTTCTATGAGGACGTCATCGCCCCTAACCAGCGCGAAAAAGACTTGGTTGCCGCTTTGCCTGGCACCAAGGAAGAATTTATCAAGGGCCATCAAATCACTGCCCCACTATTAACCGACAAGCGTGGTGACGATTGGAAGGAAGCCCTCTACTTCGAACCAAGTATTAATATCGAGGGTATCTCCTCTGGCTACGAAGATCAGGGTGTCAAGACAGTGCTACCAGCGGAAGCAACCGCTAAGCTGGAAGCCCGTCTGGTTCCCGGTATGGATCCAGACAAAACCTTAAAGCAGATTCAAGACTATTTGATCGACCAGGGCTTTGCTGATTTGACAGTAACAAAGACCCTTGGTCAACCTGGCTACCGGTCAGATATGTCGGATCCTGAAATCAAAAAGGTCATCGACCTGGCTAAGGACTTTTATCCAGGTGAACCCGTTGTTTCCCCAACTTCACCAGGAACCGGCCCAATGGCCTATGTCAACAATGCTATCAAGGCCCCCATTATTTCTTTGGGTGTCGGCTACCAAGGCGCCTTAGACCATGCTCCAAATGAAAACATTCGCCTGACTGATTACGAAGACAACATAAAGTTTGTTAAACTAATCATTGGTAGCTATGCTAATCACTAGTAGCAAACAGAAAGGAAAGTGCGCAAGCACCAGAATTTATCAATGACGAATCCAATTATTTCTTTAAAAAATATTGATGTGACCTTCCAACAAAAAAAGCGGACCATTGAGGCGGTTAAAAACGTTTCCATTGACGTGAACCGTGGCGACGTCTTCGGAATCGTTGGTTACTCCGGCGCCGGTAAGTCAACTTTGGTCCGGGTCATTAACCTGCTCCAGGTCCCAACAAACGGCCAAGTCATCGTGAATGGCGAAACCTTCTTTGACGGTCAAGGTGCTGGTAAGAGCGGTGTCCAGATTAAGCCAAATGAGCTTCGCGACCGCCGCCGCAAGATTGGAATGATTTTCCAACACTTTAACTTGCTCAACGAGCGTACGGTGGCTGAAAACGTGGCCTTTGCCTTGCAGCATAGCCCATTAAAGGCCGACGAAAAGCAGGCAAAGGTTGCTGAGCTGCTTGAATTAGTCGAATTGACTGATCGAGCTGACCAGTTCCCTGCCCAACTTTCCGGTGGTCAAAAGCAACGTGTCGCCATCGCCCGCGCTTTGGCCAACGACCCTGAAATTTTGATTTCTGATGAAGCAACCTCTGCCTTGGATCCAAAGACGACCAACCAGATTTTGGCCCTTTTGAAGAAGTTAAATCAGCAATACAACTTGACCATTCTTTTGATTACCCACGAAATGGATGCGGTCAAGGAAGTGGCTAACAAGGTTGCCGTGATGCAAGATGGTCAGGTCCTAGAAGAAGGTTCAACTTTGGACATCTTCACGAAGCCACAAGCCGCCTTAACTAAGGAATTTATTGAAACGGCCACAAACCAGGATAAGGCTTTGGCAACGATTGCTGAATCGGATGCCATTACAACCTTAAACGACAACGAGGTCTTTGCCCGTCTGACTTACTCTGGTAACAGCACGAACGAACCATTAATCACCACCCTCTATCAGAAGTATGAAGTTGTCGCCAACATCCTGTACGGTAACGTTGAGATTCTACAAGGAACCGAAGTTGGTTCCCTGTTAGTCATCCTCTCAGGCTCAGCCGATGGTTTGGCTGCCGGTTTGCAGTCCTTAAAAGACCAAGGCGTTTCTGTTGATATCTTGAAAGGAAAGCAAGCATGAGTAATTGGTTTTCACAAACATTTCCAAACGTCGTTTATCAAGGCTGGTCCGGTGATACCGGTTGGCTAACTGCAATTAACCAAACAATTTTTATGACCTTCTGGTCCGCTATCTTCGGTGGTCTTTTGGGCTTAATCTTTGGCTTTGGCCTTGTTGTCACAAGCCCTCGTGGTATTACCCCAAACAAAGTCCTCTTCTGGATCTTTGATAAGATTGTTTCGATTTTCCGAGCAATTCCGTTCATTATCCTGTTGGCTTTCATTGCTCCCGTCACTAAGACCATTGTTGGAACGCAAATCGGTTCTACTGCCGCTTTGGTGCCATTGTCATTGGGAGTCTTCCCCTTCTATGCCCGTCAGGTTCAAGTTGCCTTGACTGAAGTTGATTCTGGGATTGTCGAAGCTGCCCAAGCAGTTGGGGCTTCCTTCACTGAAATCGTCTTTGGTGTCTACCTCCGCGAAGGTCGGTCCGAATTGATTCGTGTGTCAACGGTGACACTGATTTCCTTGATTGGGTTAACAGCCATGGCCGGTGCCATTGGTGCTGGTGGTCTGGGAAACATGGCCATCGCCTACGGTTACAACCGTTTTGCCAATGATACAACCTTGGTGGCCACTTTCTTGGTCCTCGTCCTCGTCTTGATTGTCCAAGTCGTTGGTGACTACCTAGCAAAGCGCTATAACCACAAATAAAAAATCAGTACAAAAGGAGCTCAACACAATGTGTTGAGCTCCTTTTTTTCAAACTATTAATGATTCATTAGCGAGTCAATTGGAATTCAAAGCGATCACCAACGTAGTATGAGCGCACGTATTCAAAAGGGTGGTCTTCCTGGTCGTAAGAGACCTGACGGACGGCCAAAATTGGATCGCCACGCTTAATTTGCAAGAAATCAGCTTGTCGCTCCGTTGCCAGCGCCGCTGTGACCGTTTGTTCGGCCCGGCCTGGCTGAATGCCGGCCTGGATTAAAGTGGCGTAGAGCGACTCTGTCAGGCTTGAACGGGTAAAGTTATTGACCAGCTTTACAGGTAAGGTCGTCTGTTCCAACAAGATTGGTTCATCATCACCCAAGCGCAAGCGCTCCATCACCAAAACTTCGTCCTCTGGTTTGAGTTGCAAATGCTCCAACTCCGAAACGGATGGGGTCGTCACCTTATAAGAAACGGTCACGGTCTGCGCTTCACGACCTGATTTTTTCATCAATTCCGTAAAGGAAGTCACACCGAGCGCCCGTTCTGAAACCTTTTTCTCAGCCACATAGGTCCCGGATCCAACACGGCGTTCCAAGATGCCTTCATCAACTAGGGTCTGAATCGCCTGGCGGAGGGTCATCCGGGAAACGTGAAAGGATTCGGCCAAGTCACGTTCGGCCGGAAGGCGTTTATTCGTCCCCCATTCACCAGCTGCAATGCGCTGACGAATCTCATTATGAATCTCAATATAGCGTGGTATAGCCATAATTATTGCCGCTCCTGACTGTCATTATTGGTTGAAAACTAGGATAACTTGCTAGCATCTCTTTTCTCATTATAATTGGTCTAGGCAGATATTTCAAATCAGTCCCCTCTTTTTACCAATTTTTTGATTCACTCCGCTCCATCTGTTTTTTATAGAATTCATTACAAAAAAATCCAGAAAATTCTAAAAAAACCTTGCAAAATGAGAGAAAAGCGGGTAATATATATCAAGTAATTGCCCCTTAGCCAAGCGGTAAGGCGGTGGCTTCTGGTGCCATTATGCGCTGGTTCGAATCCAGCAGGGGCAATACGATAACTTAGAAAAGGCGGTCTTGCTAGTGTAAGGCCGCCTTTTATGTTATCTTGGTAGTATAGCGTAATTCCTTTACTAGATATTCTAGTAGCAGACGAAATGGAGACAAAAGTGAACATCCGTCCTCTTGCTAAGCAAGATTTGCCCCATATCTACCAGCAAAAAAATTCACGGTCTGTGATGGCCCTCTGGTTCGAGGAACCTTTTAATTCCCTAGATGAATTAAGCATCCTCTACGACCGCCACGTCCTCGATCAAAGCGAACGGCGTTTCGTGATTGAGGAAGACAACCAATTTGTCGGTGTCGTTGAATTAATCGATATCAATACCATTCACCGTCACTGTGAAATCCAAATCATTATTGACACTAAATTTCATGGCCAAGGTTTGGCCCAAGAAGGTCTGCACGCCGGAATCGAATATGCCTTCTCTGTTTTAAATCTTCACAAGATTTACCTATATGTCGATGTTGAAAATCCGGCTGCCATCCACATTTATAAAAAGTTCGGCTTTCAAGAGGAAGGCCGACTCCGCCAACACTACTTTGCAGAAGGACGTTACCATGATTCCTTAATGATGGGACTCTTCGCTAACGAATTTTATCAAGAAAAATAACCATTATGAAAACCGATGCCCGTTATACCAAAGCCGATGCCGCTATTCGTGCTACCTTTTTAGAAATTTTGGCTCATAAGGACTTTCATAAAATTTCTGTCCAAGAAATCATTAAGCAGGCTGATATTAACCGTTCAACCTTCTACGCTCATTTCTTAGATAAGGATGATTTGATGGAAACCATCCAACTGGACCTCTTAGAAGAGACTATGGGGGCTCTTCCCTCGCTTAATATTGAAAATTTCGACGTCGCTGAAATCTTTCAGCATCGAGCTGATTTTTTGGTTCAAAAGCTCTACGAGCAAAAGGAATTAGCCGCCCTTCTGCTTTCAAAGCATGCTGAGCATTCCTTTGAAAATCGAATGGTTGAACAGGCTAAAAAAGCTTTTTTCAATACAACTGATGGCCACGATTTAGCGATTCCACCGCGGTATGCTCTCAATATTTTGACAGGAACCGCCACAAATTTGATTATTACTTGGATTCGTTCTGGCTTTCAAGAGTCAACTGAAGAGTTTTCGGCCATCCTTGTTAGGGTTGTCCCACCACTTTTGACTAAGGTCATTCATGCCCAGAACTAATTTTTTCAACCAAACCACCCACCAATGGGTGGTTTTTTGTTGGATAAGTGGCCTAAAATCAGCTTATCCAACTTTTAAGCAACGATTGTTGGTTTTCTTTTTTTGTCGATTTCATATACTAAAATCAGTAAATGAAAAGAGGAAGTACACATGAAATCATCCAATAAGTTGATTTTAGGTTTGGCTCTTGGTTTGACAGTTGTCTTAGGAATTATGATGACTGCCTTCTCATTGCCAGCCGTTAAATCAGGTATTAACAATGTACCAATTGGTGTCGTTGCTCAAAATGACGCAACGTATGAAAAGTTGGCCAAGCCGTTGTCCGATAAGGGATTTAAGGTTAGCCAATATGGCAGCGAAAAAGACGTTAAGTCTGCTATCAAGGAACGTAAGATTTACGGTGCCTTTGAAATATCAGCAACTGGTGACTTGAGCTTGTACCAAGCAACAGCCGCTTCTGCAGCCGTTGCGCAAGGCTTGAACCAAATCGGTCAGGGTGTTGTTACCCAGCAAAAGGCTGCTGCTAAGGCTCAATTAGCACCAATGATGGCCCAAGCAAATGATGCCAACACATTGAAGACTTTGAGCCAAAAGTCAGCAGCAATCGATGCTAAGACATTGAAGGTTGTTGAATTACGTGCCTTCCCTAAAGATGACTCTAAGGGAACTGGTTTGGCCGCTGGTGCCTTACCAATTGCCCTTGGCGGTTGGATTGGTGCCGTTGCCATTGCCAACGTGATTAAGGGTAAGAAGCAAAAGTTCTTTGCTGCCTTGGCATTCGCCTTCGTTGGTGGACTTGGCCTTGTTGGTGTTATCCAATTCGGTGTTGGTACTTTCGATGGTAACTACTGGTTAACTTCACTTGGTGCCATGATTGGTATCGCCGCCACTGCATTCTTTGTTCTGGGTATTTTGGAAGTGATGGGCAATGGTGGTTTGATTATCGCTGCCATCATGTTGATCTTGCTTGGGAACCCACTTTCAGGGCTCTCATCAGCTCCTGAAATGTTGCCAAAGGGCTGGGGTTTCTTCGGACAACTCTTGCCACCTGGGGCAACTGGAACAATTTTGCGGAACATTGCCTTCTTTAATGGCAATGCCATTGCCTTGCCGTTAACAGTTTTGCTTAGCTATATTGCCTTTGGCATGATTCTCTTCGCCCTCGGTAAGAAGTCAACAATCGTTGTTTCAAAAACAACGGCTGACTAATCCAAATATTTTTTCTGCTTGAAAAACCGCTCGCAAGTCTGATTTCAGACAAGCAAGCGGTTTTTTGTTTTACTCTTTTCTTTTCATGAGGGGCCGATATTAAGCAACCAAGAACTCGATTCAATGAACCAGTTCGATTGCACCCCTATCCTTTGTTTGGTTAGCTTCAAAAATTGTCTTAGTGGCATCCCAGATTTTCTCAGCGATTTCCGGCTTATTCATCGTATATAAATGAATACCGTCGACCCCTTGGGAAACCAAATCAACGATTTGTTCGATTGCATAAGCAATACCGGCGTCTTTCAGCGCCAAGGGATTATCCGCATAGCAATCAAGCATTTTTTGATACTTTTTGGGCACTGGCACACCCGAAAATTTCGTTATCCGCTCAATTTGCTTTTTATTGGTACAAGGCATAATGCCAGCTTCAACCGGAACTGTTATGCCAGCCAGGGCTAGCCGTTCCTGAAATTCATAAAAATGCTGATTATCGAAAAATAGCTGTGAAATCAGGTGGTCCGCTCCTGCATCAACCTTGCGCCTCAGCCCTTCAATATCAGCCACCACAGATGGTGATTCCTGGTGCACTTCCGGATAGCAAGCAGCGGCAACATCAAAATTAGGATACTCGCGGTCAATATAAGCAACCAAATCAGAAGCATGGTAAAAGGTCCCATTTGGTGATAACCCATCTACCGGATCACCGCGCAGTGCCAGTACGTTTTGAATATTATCGGCCGCCAGTTGGTCAAGCAATTCGTCCACCTGATCTTGGTTCCGATACAAACTAGGAATATGGGCAACCGCTGGTACGTGTAGCTGATTTTGAATAAGATTCGCAACCTCAATCGTTTCATTGCCCTGGGCCGTTCCGCCCGCACCCAATGTGACCGAAATAAAATCAGGTGAAATATCATTTAACGAAGATAGCGTTGGCAGAATACTTTCTTTGGAAGTATTCTTTCGTGGTGGAAAAACCTCGAGGGAAAAAACTGTTTTTTTCTCAAATAAATCAACTAGCTTCATCGACATCCTCCCTGATTGCTTGAATGGCAGCAATCATGTTTTCTAAACTGGCGAAGGATTCCGCCTCGGACCGGGTCTTCAAACCGCAATCTGGATTGATCCAAACGTTTTCAGCAGGAATTTTTTCGATTACCTGCTCAATCAAACCTTGAATTTCATTTTGACTAGGCACCCGTGGTGAGTGAATATCATAGACACCTGGCCCTACCTGAGTTTGGAACTGGTGGTCAACTAGGTCATCAATTAAGGTGAAATCAGCTCGAGAGGCTTCAAATGAAATCACATCGGCATCCAAGTCATCGATTGCTTGGAGAATATCTGAGAACTCGCTATAGCACATATGAGTGTGAATTTGTGTTGTTGGCGCGACACCAGAGTGAACCAGGTGAAAGGCCGGAACGGCCCAATCTAGGTACTGGCTAAACCAATCTGATTTTCTTAATGGCAAATTCTCACGTAGAGCTGGCTCATCGATTTGAATAATCTTAATCTCATGCTTTTCCAAATCCAAGACTTCATCACGCAAGGCCAATGCAATTTGGGTCACGACTTCCTTGCGCTCGATGTCCTCACGAGGGAACGACCAGTTAAAGATGGTCACTGGACCCGTCAGCATCCCCTTCACGAGCTTATCCGTCAAACCATTTGCATAAACTGAGGCTGCAACCGTAATCGGTGCCGTGCGGCTAACATCCCCCCAAATAATTGGTGGTTTAACAGCTCGGCTCCCATATGACTGGACCCAACCATTTTGCGTGAAGACAAAACCACCTAATTTTTCACCAAAGTATTCGACCATGTCATTGCGTTCGTATTCCCCATGAACCAAGACATCAAGGCCTAACTCCTCCTGCTTACGGATAATCCGAGCGATCTTGTCTTCGTTGAATTGGTCATATTCTTCTTGACTGATTTCATGGTGCTTAAATTGACGACGGTTGGCTCGAACATCAGCTGTTTGTGGGAAGGAACCGATTGTCGTCGTTGGGAACAGTGGCAAGTCTAATTCTTCGTTTTGCAAAGCAATCCGTGTTTTTCGATCTGGCAGCCGAGTGTAGTCATCGTCGCGCAACGCCTCCACTCTCTTCTGAACCACCACATTAACTGGGTGTTTGACGTCGGCAAAGAGTCGTTGATTTTCTGCCAAATACTTCTCGCTACCTTCTCGGCCAGCAACAATCGCAGCCAATTCACTGAGTTCGTGCAATTTTTCAATAGCGAAGGCCAAATGTTGGGCAACATCTTGGTCCAACTGATTTTCATTAGCAACGGTATAAGGCACGTGCAACAAAGAGGAAGAAGTATTGAGGACCACGGATACTTCTGCTGGTAACTGGTGCAATTGCTGCAAAATTGTCTGGTAATGATTGCGCCAAACGTTCTTTCCGTTCACAACCCCAGCAAAGAGCGCCTTATCGGTTGGAAAACCGTATTGCTCAATCAATTGCCAATTTTCTTGCCCTTCAACAAAGTCCAAGCCGATTCCCGCAAAAGGCTTTTGAATCAAATCTTGGTAGACATCCCTGACATCACCAAAGTAAGTCTGCAAAATCACTTTGACTGTAGTTGGTTGGGCCAATATTTGGTCATAGAGTTGATCAAACAATTCTTGGTCTTGTTGACTGACATCAAACGTGAGGGCCGGTTCATCAACTTGTAAATAGTCGACCCCTAACTCCTGCAGGTTAGCCAAAAGTGCTTGATAGGCCTGGACCAAATCAGTAATGAAATCAGTTGGCTTGGCACCATCCACAAAACGCGCTAATTTCAAAAGCGTGTAGGGACCGATGAAGACAGCCTTAATCGAATTAATTCCTGCTGCCCGGGCTTCACGAATTTCATCAAGTAGCCTTTGACCATTAAACTGCACGTGTGTCTCTGGCGTAAATTCAGAAACGATATAGTGGTAATTCGTATTAAACCACTTCTTCATTGGCAGCGCCTTAACCGTTTGGTCACCATCCTGGTAACCCCGAGCCTGAGAAAAATACTCATCTAATTTTGACAATCCTAATTGTCGATAGCGGTCAGAAACAATATTTAAATCGTTGGCAACGTCCAAAAAATTATCAAAGAAAGAAAAGTCGCCAACTGGAATCAAGTCAATGCCAGCTTCCTGTTGGGCCTGCCAATGCGCCAACTTAATCTCATGCGCCTTTTTCAATAACTCGTCCTGGTTCAACTGCTTCTTCCAATAATGCTCTGTCGCAAACTTGAGTTCTCGCTTTTCACCAATCCGTGGGAAACCAATAATTGTTGTTGTCATATCCTTTTCTCCTCATCTTTTCTTTACTATTCTTGTCCGCACATAAAAACGCCCCTAGATAAACAATTACGTCTATCTAGGGGCGCCTTTTGGCACGGTACCACCCTAATTGTCTGATAACCATCAGACTTACTCAATACCCCAATTAGCATCGGAGCCACACAAGATAACGGTTGTGAACCGTGTCCATCTCACGCAAAATGTGCTCGACCGGCCAGTAACTCCAAGACCATCTTCTCTAACCATTTTTCTACCAATTCTCATCATCATGGCTCTCTGTCAGAAATTCGGATTAGATACTCATCTTTTCATTGTTTGTTTTCATTCTTTAATTTTCAAAAAGGCCTGGTGTAAATCAGCCTTCAAATCGTTGATATCTTCGAGGCCAACCGAGTAGCGGACCAAACCATCCGTAATGCCACGGTCATGGCGTTCTTCCGTGTTCATTTCAGCATGGGACATCTTCGGCGGATAGGAAATAATCGATTCCACAGCCCCCAAAGAAACCGAAAAAATTGGAATCTTTAATTCGGCTACTAGCTGACGCACATTGTCTTCACTACCAATATCAAAGGACAAGACCGCCCCACCTGATTTGGCCTGACTACTGTGAACTGCATAGCCAACATCCGCTTCCAGGCCTGGATAATTAACCTTTGTCACAAGTTCCTGTTGTTCGAGCCACTGAGCTAGTTCCAGGGCATTTTGCGACTCCTTTTCCATTCGGACCGCTAAGGTCTTAATGCCACGCATCAAGAGCCAGGAATCCGAAACGCCAAGCGTCGCACCCATGGCATTTTGGAGGAAGTAGATTTGCTTGCCAAACTCTTCGTCCTTGGTGACCACTAATCCAGCCAAAATATCACTATGGCCGGCTAAGAATTTCGTGGCACTATGCACGACCAAATCAGCACCAAGGTCCAGTGGCTTTTGCAAAACCGGGGTCATAAAGGTATTGTCGGCAAAAACTAAGGCACCATGGTCGTGGGCAATTTGGGCCACTAACCGAATATCCGTGACCTGCAAAGTTGGGTTGGAAGGGGTTTCCACATATACTACCTTGGTATTATCCTGGAAGGCCTCTTCCAAATCAGCCGGGTTCCCCAAGTCCACAAAGGTATGCGAAATCCCATACTTGGTCAAAACTTCTTCTACCAAGCGAAAGGTCCCACCATAAACGTTCTTGGTCAAAATCACGTGATCGCCCTGGTTCAACGTCAACAAGGCCGTCGAAATCGCTGCCATCCCCGTTGCAAAGGCAAAGCCCCTAGTGCCATGCTCCAGCTCTGCAATACTTTCTTCCAAAACATCTCGCGTGGGGTTCCCTGACCGGGCATAATCCCAGTGACCGAAATGATCAAAATCACGCTGCTCGAATGTCGAGGACAACTGGATTGCTGGGTTAATCGCCCCGCTTTCCTTATCGGGTTTGGTCGTGGTTTTAATGACCTTTGTCCAATCAGAAAATGCATCCTTAGTCATGAATTAACTCCTTTTCTACGCCAAACGTCTCTGCCACCTGTTCTTTAACCGAATTGGCCGCAGCCACATTGTCATCCTTTGCAGCAGCAAGGGCCTGATGGAAGTCTAAAATCAGGTCCGAACTAGCTTCAATCCCACAGGAGACACGCAACAAGTTTTCCGTAATCCCTGTTTTTTCACGTTCAGCTGGTGTCATGTCGGCATGGGTTTGCACGGCTGGAACGGTCACCAAGGTTTCCGTCCCACCCAGGCTTTCAGCAAAGGAAATCACCTTCAAGGCGCCCAAGAAGCGGTCAATATGAACTGATTTGTTCACATAAATGCTGACCATACCACCACGGCCAGGGTAGCGCACTTCATCAATCAACTCACTTTGGTTAAAATCCGCCACCAAGTCCTGAGCGTTTTCTTCCTGCTTGGCCAGGCGCAAAGGCAGCGTCTTCAGGCTACGCAAGAGCAACCAAGAGTCGAAGGGTGCCAAATTAGGACCCGTCGTGATCAGATTTTGACCAATGACTGCGGCCATTTCTTCGGTTTTACAAACCACCACACCGGCCAACAGGTCATTATGCCCTGACAAATACTTCGTGGCAGAATGAACCACGATGTCTGCTCCTTCATTCAAGGGTTGTTGAATCAAAGGTGTGTAGAAAGTATTATCTACGAACAATTGAGCCGAAGCCGCATGCGCATGGTCGGCCGTCTTTTGGATATCAATCACCTTCATGGTTGGGTTTGAAGGAGTCTCAATCCAAACAGCCTTCCCGCCATCTGCCAAAAGCCGGTCAAATTCTTGGTAATCCTGACCATCCCACTTGCTGAAGCGTAGATGGTACTGATTTGCTAAAAGATCAAAGAAACGGAAGGAACCACCATATAAGTCATCGGAGACGATGATGTGGTCATCACTCTTAAACTGGCTAAAGACCAGTTGAATGGCCGCCATCCCCGAGGAAACGGCAAAGGCTTTCACCCCATTTTCCATCTGAGCCAAGACGTCCTCTAAGACATCCCTAGTTGGTTCCGTCATCCGGGAATAGTCATAACCCGTTGACTTACCCAAACCCTCATGTCGGTAAGCGGTCGAAAAGTACAGGGGCATCGAAATCGACCCCGTCACATTATCAATTCGGTTACCCGCTTGAGCCAAAATCGTTTCAATCTTCTTTTGCCAAGAACAGTCAATTGCCATTAATTTTTACCTTTCCTTATTCCCATCTTTTACACGACCTGTTTTTTTTGCCAGGCCCTATAGCGCTTTTTAAATTCAGTCAATGCCAACATCACCGCACACATTTTTAATACATAGCCTAGGTTTCATCAGCACGCACGCCTTTAAATCTTAGCCAAGGCCTGGTCCAAATCAGCGATAATATCGTCAACATTTTCCACCCCGATTGAGAGGCGAATCAAGTCTGATGTCACACCGGCTGCCCTCAGTTCTTCCTCATTCAACTGGGCATGGGTTGTAGAAGCCGGATGGATAATCAGCGACTTCGCATCGGCAACATTGGCCAAGAGCGAGAAGAGTTTCAAGTTCTTAATCAATTCCTTACCGGCCTCTTCACCGCCAGTCAAACCAATGGTGAAAATCGATCCGACCCCATTAGGGAAGTACTTTTCTGCCAAATCATGATAAGGGCTATCAGCCAACTTGGGATACTTGACCCAGGCAACCTTTGGATGGTTATTCAGGTAGTCAACCACCTTTTCGGCGTTTGAAACGTGACGCTCAACTCGCAAGGACAGCGACTCCAATCCCTGCAGTAACAAGAAGGAATTAAAAGGACTAATCGTTGCCCCCAGGTCGCGCAAACTTTCGGCTCGCACCTTGGTCGTAAAGGCTGCCGGCCCCAAATCAGCAAAGACCAAGCCGTTATACTGCGCGTTTGGTGTTGTGAAACCTGGGTACTTACCGCTAGCCTTGTAATCAAAGTCGCCCTTTTCAACAATGACCCCGCCCATCGTTGTCCCGTGGCCACCAATAAACTTCGTGGCTGAATGAATCACGATATCAGCGCCGTGGTCCAATGGCCGGACTAAGTAAGGCGTCCCGAATGTGTTATCCACAAAGAAAAGGATTTGGTGACGGTGGGCAATTTCGCCAATGGCCTCAAAGTCAACCAAGTTAATATTGGGGTTTCCGATACTCTCCACATAAACCGCCTTGGTCTTGTCTGTAATCGCCTTTTCAAAGTTTTCGGGATCATCTGGATCAACAAAGGTCGTTTTAATTCCTAGTTTTGGCAGGGTGACCGCAAAGAGGTCATAAGTTCCGCCATACAGTGTGCTGGCAGCAACAATCTCATCCCCCTGACCAGCAATATTAAGAATCGCAGCCGTAACGGCCGCTGACCCTGTGGCTAAAGTCACCCCGGCACTGGCGTTTTCCAAAGCCGCTACACGGTCATCAACAACCGCCGTTGTTGGGTTTGTCAAGCGCGTATAAATATTGCCGGGTTCCGTCAAAGCAAAACGGTTGGCTGCCTGATTAGCGTCCTTAAAAACGTAAGAAGTTGTTTGATAAATTGGCACGGCCCGTGACCCGGTTTCTGGATCAACAACTTGGCCAGCGTGGACTTGCAGGGTTTCAAAGTGTAATTTCTTGTCGGTCATAATTTTTCTCCTTATTGACAACCAGGTTCAACCAGTTTTGATAGAGCTGGCGACTGCTAGCCATCCAGGTGTTTTCAATCTCTTCGCCACGGTCGTAATAACCTTCTGGGTAGTAGTTAGCTGGTTCGTGGATGGCCAAATGCTTAGCCAGGTCGCGCCGGTATTCGGCATCCAACGTTTTCGTTTGATATTCTGAATGCCCCGTCAGGTAAGTTTGCTTTCTCTCGGCCGAATGTAGCAGAAGCGGTCCTGCTTGGTCATTAGTTAAGAGGACTTGTAAATCAGCTGGCAAGTCTTCAATGTCAATCACCGATTCCGAATACCGCGACTGCGGTGTCTTGAAGTTTGCGAGGCCAGTGGTCAGTCCTGATTTTTCAGTGGCAGTTTCTTGGGTTGGTTGCTTGGCCTCATAGATACCAAACAATTTTGCCGGTAAGCGCCGCTTTTTGATACCAAAGTCTTGGTACAGTGCTGCCTGAGCCGACCAACAGGCGTTGATGGTTTGGCCGACATGGTCTTTCGCCCAATCCTTAATGGTCAAAAATTCCTGCCAGTAATCAACATCCTCGAAAGGCAACTGTTCCACCGGTGCCCCCGTCAAAATCAGCCCATCGAAGTTTTGATCCTTAATTTGGTGCCAACAGGCATAACAGTCGGCGACCGCATCCTTTGGAACAGTCTTGAAGTGGTGACTGCAGGCATATAAAAAGGTTACTTCAATATCCTGGTCCAAATCATTTAACAAGGACAAAAACTGTTGCTCTGTATTTTCCTTGGTTGGCATCAGGTTCCAAACCAAAATTTGCAGTGGTTGAATTAATTTCTGATTGTACCACGCTTGCTTTTGGTGCAAGAGCCCATTCTTTGCATTCGCCGTCATCGCCACTCTCCTTTTTTAAAACAAAAAAAATGCCCCTAGAATCACTATAAAAGTCATTCTAGGGGCGCCAAATAGCCTGGCACGGTACCACCCTATTGCTGGCTTATTGGCCAGCACTTAAGACACTAAAAAAGCTATCTCTTAACACGGTAACGTGTGTCACTCCGTAAGGGGCTCATCGACAAGACTCACCGCTTATACCGTAACCAAAGACCATCTTCAACATTTGCTCAAATACCCGCTTACACCAACCCAGGCTCTCTGTTAAAATCAGCTGAACGTTTACTCATCTTTTCTCAGTAATTTATAATTTATCTGTTGACACGTATAGTAAACTGTTCTTTTTTCTTTGTCAACAGTTATTTTATTTTTTAATAAAATTAGTCACCGATGGTTGACTCAAATAAAAAACCTCATCTAGAAGATAAAGGCTTAGTTATTTTATCGACCCCTTAATTTTACTTAATTAGTGTCAAAATTATTTTAATATTAGGGTCTGTTCTAAAGACCATCTTTACATGTAAGCATCACTAATCGGCATTTCATTTAAACAAATCAAACCAACTAAATGTCGTTTTGCTATAAACCTTGTTATAAACCTTCCTTTTGGGATTCAGCCACCCCCGCCCCTTCGTTCCATAACCTGGAATTAAATCCTTCTTAACCGCCCGCGTTGCCCGGCCGGAAGTTCGAGCCGCAATTGACTTCTTCAAACTCGGTGTCCGCATCCCATACTTCATATTCTGTCCCCTTTTTCTTCTCATTCTAGGTTGAGTATAGCACTTTTATCAGAACCATTCCTTTTTAAACGTTAAAAGAGTCATCGTGATTTTTATCATAAAAGTCTGATAACCCTTGAAAATCAGTCACTTTATCCACGCAAACAAGGCAAAATACAGTACAATAGTATCCGTATTGGAGGTGACGGATTTGTCTAAAAATTTATTTCCATCACATGAACGACTTCTCTTTGGAAGTCTCTTAACCTTCACCGCCGGATCACTAGATGCCTATTCTTATCTAATCCACGGTGAAGTCTTTGCCGGTTTACAAACCGGAAACTTAATCTTGCTCGGCATTAACGTGGGCAAAATGCACTTTTCAATGGCAAGTCACTACCTGATTTCACTGCTTACTTTCGGCTTTGGTACCCTTTTAATCAAGGTTATCCAGCATGGATTGGAAAAAAGGGGGGCCAGCAAGACGGCTGAGCGCCGCTTCATCCTTTGGTATATGACGGCCATCCTTGTTTTGTCCGCAATCCTGCAGGACCACGTTCCCAACCTTGTGGGCACATCAATTCTTTCCTTTGCCGCTGCTGCCGAATTACAAGAATTCCGCAAGCTCAAAGGGGAACCATTTATGCCACTGATGATGACTGGCAACTTCCGGACATTCTATGCAGCCCTCTATGAAGGCCTTTTTCGTGGCAACACTAAAATGGCACAAACGGCCATTGACATTGCCACAGTGATTTCCACCTTCTTCTTGGGAGCACTCTTGATTAGTGTCACTGTTCCCTTCCTGGACGGGTTGGCCATACTCATTCCAGCCCTGGTGACACTCATTATGGGCCAACTGGTCACAATGGAATAAGTGAACAGTCTCTAGCCATTTTGTTAGAGGCTTTTTCTTTTGGTTTATTTGCCAAATAACGCCACCGAACCACCACAGAACAAACTGATTGTACATAAAAAGGTAAGACATTTAAAAACGTCTTACCTTGAATCACTATTGGACACCCACCAGGTCCGCTAGCTACTTTTTAAAAGCATCCTTTGTTTTGTCGGCAAAATCTTTAGTGGCATCTTTAGCATCGGCTGCAAATTCCTTTGCCTTGCCCTCAGCCACTTTAGCCTCACCTTCCAACTTATCCTTTGCTGCATCAAATTTTTCTTCGAATGACATATAATGTTCCTCCTTTAAATTTGATTTCCCTTAGTATACACCAAAGTCCGTTGATGTAAACAAAAAATAAAAAAATTACGACAAAAAAAAGGTAGAACACTTTGTGTTCTACCTTTTTGAAAAGTCTTGCTCTACGAGCCTTATGCCGACTAGCGGTATTATAAACGCTGATTTATCAACGTTTGAAAGAAAATACGTGCAAATATCGTGCATTATTATGTATGTCATAACAGGATTTTTATTTTTTACAGAAAGTAGCACATATTTATTGATAAATCATATTTGCCAACGCTTTAACATTTTATTAAATTACCCAAAAAACAGCCTAAATCGGCTGTTTTTTGTTGTCATATGGAAGCCGACACAACAGTGCCCACATAATCATTATAAAAAAATAGCCAAGCTATCTGATCGGCTATCTCTTGGACGTAATATTTAGAATTCAAATCGTCCTACCATTAATGATGTAGTGGTTATTAATGAATGTATTCGTAAGAAGATGCATTATTCACCCATCGCGAAGACACAACACCTACACCATGAGCGTTCATCTCTTCAATATAAATACTATTGCCATTTACCTGTCGAACAACAGCTACGTGTCCATATCCCCAAGCAGCTCCAGCTTGTCCCCCTTGAAAAACAACTGCTGTTCCAACTGCAGGATTATGATCAACCGAATACCCGGCGTTCCTTGCACTATTAGCCCACTGATCGGCATTACCCCACCAATTACCAACATACCCAAGTTGTTGTTTCACATAATAAGTGCATTGTCCCCAAGGATAGGTGTTGTTACTTGATGCCTGTGGATGATTATACCCACCACCAATCAATTGGCCATCACTATTAAAGTGGTACAATTGACCATCAATCCAGCGGTCGCCAGTTACTTTTAAGTAAGTAGTTGAATCAAAATAGTATCGACTACCATACCAATCCGACCAGCCTGTAACAATCCGGCCATCTGATCCAAACATATACCACATTCCCCAAGAACTTTGAACATAGTTATTGCGAATCATGTTATATCCGTTACGATCAAAGGCATAATAAGTACCATCAATCGCCTTTACATCGTTATAAAACTTACCATCTGGCCCTGCGTAATATTGATTCCCCCATTGGCTAACCCATTGATCACTACGCTTAAAATAGGTATTATCTTCCCCAAAATAATAATAGTCGTTCCCAATACGTTGAACACCTTGGACCGCTTTTCCATCTGATCCAATGTAGTAATCATGTCCCCAGGCAGAAACCCACTGATTGTATACCTTTTGCCCATTTACGTAGTATTCATATCCTGAACTTGTACCACTAAACCCATCAGCCGAAGCGCTTATACTTTCACCTGTCAACGAACCAATTTCAGTATGGTTAACAGCAAAAAAACCGATACCAGCAGTTGCGGCCGCTACTACAACAAAATGTTTGAAATTCATTTTTGATTTCCTCCTTGTGAATAAAATAATTTGTGATAACAACAATAATAGTAACACTTTTATTATTAAAATCAACATAATTTTTGAAAAATAAAAAAAACCACGAGCACCCGACAACTCCATGAGTTGAAAAGATATGCTGAACTGCATGGCGACATGTAGAAGTGTCGGATAAAAAAACCAGCACGGTAACAACTCGAAAGCAGCTAACGCAGGAGGTGAAGCTATGAAAAACATGCAAGATACAGTTAAGAAAGCAAACGAACTTATTGGAAAATCACACGTTTCTATGCCAAAAGTAACAATTCCTGACGTTTCAGAAATCGGTAATACAGTCACCTATATGGTGGCTTTTTTGTTGCCGGACACTCGTTGACTGATTATTGTTAGCTATCTATGCTTGCTCATTAAAACCAAATGTCGCCCTTGTAATCTGTAAAATCAAACAGCTTACTTAAATTCTTACGTGCCACATTGCCCTTGGCTGATCCGTTCAAGAGTTGGCGCACATATGAAGGTGACTTACCAATTACCGATGCTAACATTTCCGGAGTTAAACGCTTCTTCTTACGATGCTTTTCAAAATCAAGCCGGTCATCTTCCAACGTATCTATTGCTTTTTGCGTAGTCATGTTCATTCTCCTTTCTAATTAACTGTAAAAAGTTTGTAAGTTTTACTTTACAAGTTGGTTTTTCCCAACTATAATGACAGCATAAAACAACCTAGCTATTACTTATTGAGCCAGCCAAGACACTTAAGTTCTATCTATTTTTTGTTTGCGTAATTAACTTACAAGACATATTATAATTGGCTATTTTCAACAAACCAACAATTTTGTTGGCTTTTCACAACTTTAATTATGTATTGAGACTGGAAACATTGATATGACAACACTTTATGAACGAATAAAAGAAGCATCAAATGTCCGAAAAATGTCGATTGATGAGGTAAATGACAAAGCTGGACTAAGTAATAAGGCAATTTATGGTTGGAAAAAGTCAACACCAAAGGCTGACAATTTACAAAAAGTTGCTGACGTTTTAAACGTATCAGTTGATTTCTTACTAGGTCGTACGGACGAGATGTCAACCATCAGGAGCGAGGAACAAGATGACATTGTTTTAAAAGCATTTGATGGGAAACCAATTGATGATGAAGACCGTGAAAAAATTCTTGAATATGCTCGGTTCATCATGAGCCAGAAAAAGGGGAAGTAATCAGTGTCTGAAAACATCAGAAATGACATTCTATATGATTTAGAACAAATTGCTCGATCAAATGATATTACAATCATTGACGTTGACCAACTATCAGAATCAGCTCCAGATTCTTCTATCGAAAAATCAAAGCTAATTTTAATGAACCCAGCATATGACAAATCTAGCTATGAATTTCGTTTAGCGCATGAAATGAACCATATTTTATATGTGAACGAATGTCCTGACGAGGTATATCAATTTAGTCCATATATCAAACATGGAGAAGAGTTGTCAGTACATTGACATGCCATCGAGATGTTGATGAAAATTGAAATGCCAACTAGTCCTATGACTTTCATGGAATATTTGAACGTCCCTAGTTGGTTGCTTGATGAAGTAACAACTCAATTCAATGAATTAGCTTAAAACCTACGTGCAGAGCCGGAACCACGTTAAAAGCTGACAGGAGAAATATTATGGAAACTACAATTACTGGGAATGTAAAGGTTAATAAAATTAATAAGCATATTTTTGTCTGGATTGGCACTTGGGTTGCTGGGTGTTTGGGGGTTGACCGCTTCATGCGTGGACAAATTGGATTAGGAATTTTCAAGTTGCTATTGGGATCGTGGATTACTTTGGGCATTTGGCCATTAGTTGACTTCATCATTGCTGTTGTTAAGGCTTATTCGACTTACAGCGATACAAACGAATTAACATTCATTAACGGAAAATACTCAAAGTAATACACGCCCTTTCGGGCATACATAAAAGGAGTACAAAACATGAAAAACAAATTTGATAAATCAATCTTGTCTGATATGAAAAATGACATCAAAAACAATGTACAAGAAATCAAAACCAGTGCCAAAGACGTTAAGGAAAATGTTAAATCAAAAACAGAGGAGTTATTCGACCACACGTCTTCGAATTTTGAACAGTTCAAACAGTTTATGTTCGCACCATTTTTGTTAACATTTGTCATTTCAATCGTGATTGGGTACAACTTTAGTGACGTCATAAAGAGTCTAACAAGCTTTTTAGCAAATCTTATCGGGTATATTTGGATGTGGATTTTTGCATTTAATGGTAATCACCCTACCCACACATTAGAATCTTCATTTGTATCATTACTTCAAAACTCCCTAACACTATTCTTCATTTCATATATTGTTTTCTACCTCATCAAGACAATCAACAAATACTTAAAGAAAAACAGAGAACAGCAATGGGGATATGACCAGGCACACGAAGATGCAATAAAAATCCAAAAACTTCAAGAAGAAAATATTAAGCTACAAAAACAATTAATTGAAAAGCTTGATGGTTTAAACAATAAAGAATTGTAACCACACATATTCGTTCAATAATAATTTAGACGCCCTTTGGGGCATACATACACTATGAAGGCGTAAGCCTTTTTATTTGACCAAAAATGGAGGAATTATGGCTAGTTTTGTAAAATTAAGTCCAAATAATTGGAGAGCATTTGCATCAATCACAGTAAATGGCAAAAAAACGTCCTAGCAAGCAGGGATTTAAAACAAAAAAAGAAGCTCAATTGTGGGCAGCATCGATTGAATCTGGCGCTATTGATTCAGAAATAAATAAATATGAGGATATGTTGTTATCTGATTATTTTGAAAACTGGGTAGATACGTACAAAAATGATTTGGAAAGTTCTACTGTTTATCAGTACAAAAATACGTTAGATAATATCATCAAATATTTGCCAAAAGCTCGATTACTTGATTTTACTCGTTCTGATTTTCAAAATTTTATCAACGAATTCGGCGAAACACATTCAAAAGAAACGGTTGCCAAGCGAAAAAATCATATGAGCCAAGCATTAAGAGATGCTTATGCTGATGAGATCATTGACAAAGACCCCACTATCAGAATCAAGTTGACGGGCCTAGATGGTAAATCAGCTGATGAGAAATTCCTCGAAACCGATGAACTGATTAAATTGAATAATTATGTATTGAGAAAATTAGCTGAATTTCCACATGCTCGTTCTTATCTGGCTATTTATATATCCATCCATACTGGTATGAGAATTGGGGAAATACGAGCACTTGATTCATCTAATGTCGATTTCCAAAATAAGACAATTTCAGTCAATAAAGCGTTAGATCAATACGGCCACGTCAAATCAACCAAAACAGAATATAGTAATCGTGTCATCACAGTTGATGATGAGTTATTGAATCAGCTAAAAGGTATCGCTGGAAGAGTGGCAAGCATTAGCAATTATGGAGCTGGTAAAACGCTCAAGAAAGCCATTAAAGAGTTAGGGATAAAAGAAGTGACATTTCACGCTCTTAGACACTCACATGGTAGTCTGTTATTATCGCAAGGCGTTGACATCAAATACGTTTCAAAACGTCTTGGGCACAAAAATATATCCACGACAATTGACATCTATACCCATCTTTTGGATGCTCAACGGAAGACAGAAGATGAAAAGACATTCGATATTATGTCTTCTATTTTTTAACCAAAAAGTGTGATAAAAGTGTGATAGACTTTTTAAAAAACGTCTGAAAACGACTTAAAATGCCTGGAAAATAGATATTCAAAAACAAAGAAAAACCGCTCTAAACTAACCATTAAGGCTGATATAGAGTGGTTTCTAGAATGTGATGAAAATTATAGCAAATGCCGACTAGCGGACTCAAACCGCTGACCCCCTCATTACTAGTGAGGTGCTCTATCAACTGAGCTAAGTCGGCAAAATCAGTACCTAAATATTATATCAAAACATTTTGAATACTTCAACAATATTTTTTAAATATTGTGATACGGATGACAGGAATCGAACCTGCACGGATTACTCCACTGGAACCTAAATCCAGCGCGTCTGCCAATTCCGCCACATCCGCAAATCTTGACGTACCAGGCTAACTCCCGATTTTAAACAACCGACAGACGCTTTGGCAACCATTTAATAATACTGGATTTTTTTCTCATCGTCAAGTAAAACTTTAGAAAAAATCATTATTTTTTAAAGCACACCCAACAAGTAATCGCCAAGAAGATTCCCCCACTAAAAAAGCGCCACAGGCTTTGTCTGTGGCGCTTTTTTATCAATTGTTATTCATTATCAAGGGTTTTCTTCGTTAATTCCGAAACAGACTGCTCTTTTCGTTGCGCTAAATGCAGTTTATAGGCATATAGGATAATTGTTCGAGCAATAGCGTAAACCGGCACAACAATGATCATGCCGACGATACCCCAAAGGTTCCCAGCCCCAAGCAAGAGCAGCATCACCGTCAGCGGATGAATCTTCAGGCTCTTACCGATCAATGCCGGATAAATGATTGAACCATTAACCTGCTGGACAATTGCCATCGTAATCACGATTCCGATGATCATCTTCCAGGAAATCGATAGAGCGACCAAGACTGCCGGCACAACCCCGATAAAGGGTCCCACATAAGGAACGATGTTAGCGACCCCGGCAATGAAGCCAAGGAGCCAAATATATGGTAATCCAGTCATCCAATAACCAATACTCATGGCAAAGCCAACAAAGACCATCTGAATGGCCTGACCCGAAATATAGCGTTCAATGGTCTTATCGAGTTGTCCCCCAAGTTCAAAGACGTCCTGCGCCTTGCTCTTCGGAAAGAAATTTTTGACCGTTGGCAAAAAATGGTCCGCGTCGTTCAGCATATAAAAGAGAATAATTGGGACCATCAAAGCGTTGATGGTAAAAGAAGTCGCTCCCGCAATCACAGCTTGAAGAGTACCGGCAGTAACTGAGAGGACAGAAGTCCCATACTTGGTCACAGACGTCTTAATATCGGTATCTGAAACCGAGATATTCATGCGCTTAAACCAGGGTTCCTTGACCATTTCATTGGCCAAATCTTGCACATGCTTGATAAACGATGGAATGGCGGTAATCATATTCGTAATTTCATTTAAAATCAGTGGCACAAAAATAATCAAGGCCCCACCAACCACAATCAAGAACAAGGCAAAGGTAATCCAGACGGCCAAAAACCGGGGCATCTGCCAGTTTTTAATTCTGATTTTTTCAATTGCCTTTAAAATCGGCTTCAAAACATAGTAAAAGAAGCCAGCAACCAATAACGGCATAAAAACCGTGTTAGCAAAGACTGCAATCGGATGCATTAAAAAGTCAAAGCGAAAGACTAAGAAAATTAAACGGGCTAGAGCCAGCGCCTCAATCGTCCAAAAGAATATGGTCCTTAATTTATCATTTGGAAACATCATCAATCTCCCTTAATTGATCTAATAGCTTATGTTGTACCTTCGGCAGGGCCAATGCCTCTTGCTCTGCTGGCGACAAAAAGGCCATGTTGGTGGGTAGGTTTTGCTGATTTTTAACCGGTAGGTCAACTAACCAAATTTCCCAGCGGCGGTGAGAAAAGACATGCACAACTGGCTTTAAGGTCAGCTGGTTGCCGGCCAATTCTTCAATTGACTCAACCTGTTTCAATGGCAAGGTCCAAAAATTAGCTAGCAGACCTGTTTTTGGCCGTTGTTCATACAACAGCCTGCCCTGGTCGTCATAAGCCACCTGAGCTTGATAAATCTGTCGCACTGGCTTTTTCTTTTTTGTCTTCACCGGATACTGGTCCTCAACCCCATCTCGAAAGGCCGCGTTATACTTTTTAACGGGTGAATGCAGGGTATCTGGATTATCCGTCTTCATATAAGTTGTGCCCAAGTCCATAATTGCTTGGTTAAAGTCACCAGGCCTCTCTGGGTCGACGATTGGTTCAATTGCTTGATAAAAAACCTTACGGGTTTTTGGTTGGGCAATATCATCATCAATCTTTAACAGGCGGGAAAAGACTCGAAAGAAATTACCGTCAATGGCTGGTACTACTTGACCAAAAGCGATTGAGGCGATCGCCGCTGCCGTATAGGGCCCAACCCCAGGCAAGTCCTGGAGGTCATCATATGATTCTGGCCAGTGACCCTGAAGGTCATAGACTACATACTTAGCCGCCTTATGCAGGTTTCTAGCCCGTGAATAATAACCGAGCCCTTCCCAAAGTTT
This sequence comes from Fructobacillus cardui, assembly GCF_963580785.1. NCBI lineage: Bacteria > Bacillati > Bacillota > Bacilli > Lactobacillales > Lactobacillaceae > Fructobacillus > Fructobacillus cardui. The sequence goes on from NZ_CAUZLS010000003.1 coordinate 91,612, forward strand.
TAAGACCAAATCTTCATCAGCAGCAGCCAAATCAGCCACCGTTGGCAAAGCTTCCATGAAACGGTTAAAATAGGTGATGACCGTATCAACTCTTGTCTGCTGGAGCATTAACTCCGAGACTAAAATTCGATAAGGATCCGTGTTTTGTCGCCACGGCAAAGCTGCTCGACCCTCTTGGTCGTACCAGGCAAGCAAGTCTTTGCGAAAGGCGTTGATTGTCGTTTGACTCCAATTCTCCATAACCACTATTATAGCACTTGAAAACCAATCTCTTATCAGGTATAATTGTTTTCTGTACGATACATTTATTTTATCTAATATAAGGAGTTACACCATGGCAGTTAAGACACCATTGAATTCATTTGCCCGCGGCCGTAAGGTCGGACATGACTCTTCTAAGAAGAAGCGTCAAGCTGCTGTTGCTCAATTGCAACAATGGGCTAAGGGAAAGACAACAGAAATCCCTAACACAAGCACTAAGTAAGGAAAACTAGCGTTCAGCTAGTTTTTTTTCTTGATTTTTTCATAAATCTGAAGAAAACTGCTTGTCTTGCCTGGTGGCCATGCTTATACTAAATGTTGAGCAATCACTTATTTGGAGACCAAACCTATGATTATTTCCGTCGAAAATAAACAACGCCGCCGGGCAGTCTTTGCCACCCTGCTCTTTATCGTTCTGGCCGTTTTAATTGGCACCAATGCGTCTTTTTTGTATGAAATGAATGAGTCAGTTCGCTTCTTTATGACTGGAATTCAAACGAGTTACGGTAATGCTATTATGTCGGCAGCAACCTTCTTAGGTTCGCCACTCATGTGTCTAATTTATGCCGTCCTCTTAGCAAGCGTCCTACTTTTGGCAAACTTAAAAATCCCGGCATTTTGGGTAATCTTTACCGCCTTTGGTCAAATTATTTTGGCCCAAATCATTAAGTTCTTTATTCATGCCTCGCGCCCCGTTGGCCACCTCTTAACGGACACCGGCTACTCATTCCCGTCACAACACGTCGTTGCCATTTGGTCAATCGTTTTTATCCTGTTCTTGTTGGTGACACCAAACATTAATTCGATGATCTTACGAATCTTGATTGACTGGATTTTAATTACCCTGGCGCTGATGGTTATGCTCTCGCGACTCTACTTTTCTTCGCAATTCGCCTCAGATGTTATTGCTGGCTACCTGCTTGCTTACGCTTGGGTTGTCCTCTGCGCTAGCCTTTATCCGGCAGTCGCAACCACATTGAAGAAAAACTTTTGGGCGTTCAAAGAACAGGAAATTTAATATTGATATGACTCAATCATTAGTGATTGAGTTTTTTTATTTACCATTCATAAGCATAACCCCCTAAAAAATCAACCTTCTGGCAAACAAAAAATGCCTACCGCTCAAGGCGGTGGGCATTCTGATTTGATTTATTAGAAGTTTAGTCTTCCTTATAGTCGTCGTCAGACATGGCTTCAACTTGTCCCAACAAGTAACCATTACCAACTCCTGAGAAGAAGTCATGGTTTGATGTTGAAGTTGAAATACCATTCATCACAACTGGGTTAACCTGGTCGGCATTATCTGGGAACAATGGTTCCTGTCCCAAGTTCATCAAGGCCTTATTGGCGTTGTAGCGCAAGAAGACCAAGACGTCATCCGTCCAACCAATTTGATCATAAATTTCGTGGGTAAACTTTTCTTCATTGTCATACAAGTCGTACAACAAGTCATACATCCAAGTCTTCATCTCTTCTTGTTCCGCTTCTGAAAGCTTGTTGAAGCCGATTTGGAACTTGTAACCGATGTAAGTACCGTGCACAGACTCATCACGCAAAATCAGCTTGATGATTTCGGCGACGTTCAACATCCGGTTGTGACCCAAGTAGTACAAAGGCGTGTAGAAACCTGAGTAGAACAAGAAAGTTTCCAAGAAGACCGAAGCAACCTTCTTTTGCAATGGTGTGCCATTTTGGTAAACATCATTAATCTTATTGGCCTTGTACTGCAAGAATTCATCGTGGTCGGCCCATTCGAAGGTCGCATCGATTTCTGACTTGTCGTTCAACGTTTCAAAGATTGAAGAATATGACTTGGCGTGAACAGATTCCATAAATTGGATGTTGTTCAAAACCGCTTCTTCTTTTTGGTTAACAGCATCGCGACGCAATGAAGCCATTCCGTCCTGTGACTGCAAAGTATCCAAAGTCGTCAAACCACCGAAGACCAAGTTGTAAACCCGGCGTTCCGTATCATTCAAATCACCACGCCAGTTGCGCAAGTCGTTTGAAATTGGGACACGGGTATCCAACCAGAATTGTTGGGTCAACTTTTCCCAGGTAGCCTTATCCAAGGCGTCTTCAATGTCGTTCCAGTTAATGGCAGTATATGAGCCGTTATTCACGTGTTCAACCATGTTTTTCTCCTAATGTTTCCCTGATGCTTTGGTAAATTTTTTCTGCGTCGTAAGAAGTCCCACGTAACTCGTAGTCCCCAATCACCGGTACCTGATACTTTTTGGCGTAGCGCTTCGCGGTCAAAATATATTGATCGTTGAAGTTACGGTTCCCCGACCCAACTACTCCCTTTATTAGTGTAGCATTGTCTTCAAAATCAATATAGTCCGCGAGAGCATTCGTAAAGATTTCAACAACTGCAGGACCGGTCCCGGTTCCGCCCGTCAGGTAGGTGGGCACAATCGCCACAAAGGGTTGGTGTTCAGCTTCATAATCGGTTTCATCACCGACTACCTTCACATCAATCGTGTCACCCTTTTCTTCAGCAACTGCTTGTAGCTTATTAATAAACGACTGTGTATTGCCTTCAATGCTGGCATATAAGAGTCGGTATGTTGCCATCGAACTTTCCTTTCTAAACAGCGCAGGCTGTTTTTCAGAACTTTGAATTAGAATAATTTGGTAATATTTGAACAAAGTTCACGCAACGTATTCAATTTAACAGCTGGGTTGACAGCCGTCAACCTCTAAAATATGTACGACTGAGCAGTGCTCAGTCATTTGTGAACCTGGTAAACAAGACCAGGCTAACAATTGAACACTTATTCACAATCGCATTTTGGTCAGAAAAAAATTCTAACTTAAATTCCTGTAAGCGTATCCAATTAGAATTAAATCGTCATTAAATTGAGCAAGACTCACATTCGTTGATACCAGCCTCTTGGTTATCATCCGTATATGTTCGGACATAATACAAAGACTTGATGCCCTTCTTGTAAGCATAATTACGTAACTTAGACAAATCACGGGTGGTCATCTTCTCCGTCCGACCGTTCTTCCAATCATAAAGGCCTTCAGGAATTGTTGAGCGCATGAAGAATGTCAAAGACATTCCCTGGTCAACGTGTGGCTGAGCGGCTGCATAAATATCAACGACCTTTTTCATGTTCGTGTCATAGGCAGAAACATAGTAAGGCAACGTCTCATTTGACAGACCGGGTGCTGGGTAGTAAACCTTCCCAATCATCCCTTCTTGACGTTCTTCAATCTTGTTAACGATTGGCAACAAAGAAGCCGTGGTGTTATTGACGTATGAGATTGAACCAGTTGGCGCTACCGCGTGACGGTAAGCGTTATACAAACCGTTCTTTTGCACTTGATCGCGCAATTCTGCCCAGTCTTCCTTTGTTGGCACGGGCAGGTTGGCAAACAGTTCCTTCACCTTATCAGTTTCTGGGCCCCAGTCTTGGCTGACATACTTTTCAAAATACGTACCGTCAGCGTAAGCTGATTTGTCAAAGTCCTTGAAAGTTTCTTGGCGGTCAAAGGCGATGTTCATTGAGGCCTTCAATGAGTAGAAGTTCAAGGTCATAAAGAAGACCTTGGTAAAGTCCAAAGATTCTTCATCACCATACATCATCTTATTTTGAGCAAAGAAGGCTGCCAGCCCCATGGCGCCCAAACCAACAGCGTGATTTTGCTGGTTACCGTTTTGCACAGATGGGACCACGTTCAAATTAGACTGTTCAGAAACAAAGGACAAAGCACGAATCATCGCATCGACAGAACCGGCGAAGTCATCCGTCTTCATCATGTTGACAATGTTAATTGAACCCAAGTTACATGAGATATCCTCACCCAACGTTGTATATTCTTGCTCGTCATCAATTGTTGAAGGTGTTTGCACCTGCAAAATTTCAGAACAAAGGTTTGACGAAATCACCTTTCCAGCAACTGGGTTAGCGCGGTTAACTGTATCGATATTAACAATGTAAGGGTAACCAGACTCTTGCTGAAGCTTTGAAATTTCTTCTTCAACCGTTCGAGCAGGAATCATCTTCTTCGTGATTTTGTCGTTCTTCAACATGTTGTCATATTCGGCAGTGATATCAACATAGTTGAATGGCATGCCGTACTCGCGTTCAACATCAACTGGTGAGAACAAGGCCATTTCTTGACCCTTTTCAATCAAGTCATAATACTTGTCAGGCACAATCAAGCCCAATGACAGGGTCTTCACGCGGACTTTTTCGTCGGCGTTTTCCTTCTTGGTAGCCAAGAAGGTCATCAAATCAGGATGGAAGATGTTCAGATAAACAACACCTGCCCCCTGACGAGCCCCCACCTGTGATGAAAAAGTAAAGGAATCTTCCAATAACTTCATTACTGGCACAATTCCACCGGCGGAATTGGCAATGCCCATCACGGGTGCGCCGGCTTCACGAAGGTTTGAGAGGTTAATTCCAACTCCTCCACCCATCTTTGACAACTGCAAAGCTGAGTTGATTGTTCGGCCGATAGAGTTCATATCATCGCTTGTTTGCAAAACGAAACAAGAAACCAATTCACCACGACGAGCACGACCAGCATTCAAAAATGATGGTGTTGCCGGTTGGTAGCGCTGGTGAATCATTTCATTGGCCAAGGCCATCGCTAAGTCCTCATCGCCATTAGCATAGAACAAGGCATTCAAGGCTACACGGTCTAAGTAAGATTCAACGTAGTAAGCCTTATCGTTTGTCTTTTGCGCATATTGATTATAAAACTTAAAGGCCGCCATAAAGGAACTGAAGTGAAAGTTCTGTCCCTCTAAAAAGTCATACAACTGGTTAATGAAGGCCATGTCATATTTTTTAACCAGGTCCTTATCCAAAAAATCGTTTTCAATCAACCAATCATAGTGGGCTTCAACAGAGTCAAACCGTTTTAAGTTTGGTTCAACGTTTTCCTTCATGAAGGCTGCCAAAGCTTCCTGATCCTTGTTTAACTGAATCTGGTTGTCCTTTGGAATATTGATTTCGTTATTTAAATCAAAGTAGGTGACCTGTGTGAGGTCAAGGTCCAATAATGACATATAATTCTCCTCGCTTTATATAATTTGTTCGTTTTCCCCTTGAGAAGAAAAATTCCGCATAGACCAATCGGGACTAGGCGGAAAAATTCGTGACACCAAAAAACTTAGGCCGTCAAAGACTTCAAGGCGTCAGGTTGGAAACCAGAAAAGGCTTCCTGACCAGCGATTTGAACAACCGGGGTTTGCTTAAAACCGGCATCCTTCAATTGAGCAAGGTATTCTGGTTGTTCTTCGATATTAATTTCTTCGTAGCCAACCCCCATGTTGTCGAGGTAGCGTTTTGTCATCTTGCACTGTACACAATTATTTTTGGTAAAGACCGTTACTTGAGCCATACTTTTGGTCCCACTTTCTTTTATATTTTTCAAGCAATTCCCCGCCGCACCCGCATTTACAGGCACTAACAAGCAATTGAGCTAATTACTAGTTTAGCCGATTTTTCTTAGAGTTCAAGGCCTAAAACTGTCCGCACAAACATTTGTTCGCCCAAAGGCCTTTCTAATGGGCTTTTGATTTTGCATATTTTTTAATTCACAATATTCACTGTATTTTTAAAAGCGCAATCTAATCCCTTTTGTTTATCCATGTGTGCTTACTTTGCCCCTATATTAGCGCCTTCTTTTGTCAAACAAAAAGAATTTTGTTTGTGAAATCAGTCTGGGCAAGAATACTAGACCAATTCTAACGCTGATAAAGATTGTCTCCTTTGTGTCATAAAGTTTGCTATAATAGAGGAAATATCTAAATTATATAAGTGAGGTAATAACTGTGGATTCTGGTCCCTCGTTCTTGTTGAATGCGTTCGTCATCATCTTTGTGTTGTTGTTGGCGGTTTTATTTACACTAACGGAATATTCTCTTGTTAAGGTGCGCTTGTCGGCCTTGGAGGCTCTTCAAGAAGATCGCGAAAAGCCATCAAAAAACATTGCACATGCCATTCACATGGTATCGCACCTAACGGAGTTCTTATCGACTGCTCAAGTCGGAATTACATTAACATCATTAATCTTAGGTTGGGTTGGTGAAGAAACCGTTGCTGATTTGATTTTAGCAACACATATCCTGCCAGCTGAATACGCCAAGCCAGTCGCTTCTGTTGCGGCCATCGTGATTTTTACGATTATTCACGCCGTCTTCACCGACTTGGTGCCAAAAAACATCGCGATTCAAGAGCCGATTAAGGTCTTGTTGTTAATTGTGCGTCCAGTCCGCTTCTTTCATGTTGCCCTCTTCCCATTCATTTGGATTCTAGATCACTTATCAAATTGGTTAACCCGTTTAATTGGTTTCCAGGTCACAAATGACGACGACATTTACTCACAGACGGAAATCCTTTCCTTGTCAAAGAGTGCTGCCGAAGCCGGTGAGTTGGATACTGAAGATTTAACCTTTATGCAACGTGCCTTTGAAATGAATGATAAGGTCGCCGCAGACGTCATGATTGATCGAACATCAATGGATGTTATCGATGTCCACGATACGATTGCTAAAGGACTTGATGAGTACCTACAAAAGCGTCATTCTCGTTTCCCAGTTGTTGCTGACAATGATAAGGATAAGGTTTTAGGTTATGTCTTTAACTACGACCTTGTTCGTCAAAATCGAATTTCGGGGAAAAACCCCGTTGCTCAAATTATGCGTGACATTCCAGCAGTTCCTGAAAACATGGACTTGCACGATGTCATGGATGAAATGACCATCAAGCGTTCACCAATTGCAGTGGTCGTCGATGAATACGGTGGTACTGCCGGAATCATTACTGATAAAGATATCTACGAAGAACTTTTTGGTTCCGTTCGTGATGAAATCAATGATGAATCCGATGAGTACATCGAAAAGCTTGGTAACCAACGCTATAAGGTTTCTGGTAAGACGACCCTGTATGATTTCCAACGTTACTTCCAAATTCATGTGAAGGAATTTGACGACGATGAAGCCGTGACCTTGACCGGTTACGTTTTGAAACGTGACCCTGATTTTCGAACTGGCGACTCATTGCGAATTGCAAACTATCAAATCACGGCGCTTGATTACGAAAACGCCTTTATCCCTGAATTTGCCGTCAAAGAGCTTGAGACCAAACCAGAACCTGATAACACAGATTCTGACCATGACGACAGCCAAGGCGCTTCTGAAAGCAAGCCCTCCATGTCTGAAAAAGATCGTGAGCGCTTAAAGTTTCAGCTTAAGGGTAAGGATACTGACCCCGAATAATATTTCGAAAAGTCGACGAAAATTCGTCGACTTTTTTGATTAAAAATCAGCCCGAAAGACCGGCAAAGCATTTGGCTCACCTGCCTTTCGTGGTACACTAGAAACAAGAAATCTTCTAACAAAAGAAGAAGGAAAACAGATTTGAAGGAGTCTTATTTCATGGCAGGAATTGATGTTTATATGGTCCGCCACGGCCAAACTTACTTTAACCTTTTACGCCGTTTCCAAGGATTTTCCGACGCACCATTAACCGATGCCGGCATCCAAGATGGGCATAAGGCCGGTCAACGCCTTGCCAAGATTCACTTTGATGGTGCTTATTCTTCTGATTTAACGCGGGCGATCCACACTGCCCGCTATGCCTTAAGTGAAAATCAGGCTCAGTCACCAGTTGAACCAACCACTCTGCCCAACTTCCGTGAAGAAAATTTCGGATCTTTTGAAGGTCGCGACTCCCAGGTAACATTAACGGACCTGAATGCTCGGGTAGCAAAACCCTACAATGATTACGCTGACATGGTTGAAGACCTCGGTATGCCAGTTGTCATGGACATTTTCCATGACGCAGATCCTTACCACCTAGCCGAATCTTACCAAGAATTTGTCGACCGAATCGAGGCTGGCTTCAAGGACCTTAAAAGTCGCCACCAAGACGGAGACAAGGTCCTTCTTGTCTCCCATGGAACAACCATTCGGGCAATCGCCAATTACTTTGGCTACCCTGAAATGGCCGCCCACTCGGTCCATAATGGTGCTGTCATGCACCTCCGCCTTAAAGATGATGGCGCAGATATCTTGACCTTCAACGACAACACGACCGTTTTTGACTAAAAAACCTTTTTATCGAATTGTTCCCCAACCGCTACTGCAAAACAGGGCGGTTTTATTTCACAGAAAGGCCTGTGTATGCCAACAACCTTTAAAGAAAGCTCACAACAACCTAGCCGACCTGTTTTGTTAGCCGGCTTGCGCACAGATCAAAAGCAAAACCTGGAATATGAATTAACGGAATTGAAAAACTTGACCTTAGCCAATAACTTACAACCAGTTGAGACATTCCTCCAGTCCTTGGACAGGCCCAACCCTGCCACCTACTTCGGTAAAGGAAAGGTTGATGAGCTCAAGGTTGCCGTTGAAACCTATGGTGCTGATTTAATCGTAACCAACGATGAGTTATCCCCATCACAAATCAGAAACCTAGAAGCTGAAACAGGCGCCACCGTTGTTGATCGGACCGGCCTAATCCTCGACATCTTTGCTAAACGGGCTCAAACCAAGGTTGCCAAGCTCCAAGTCCAATTAGCCCGCCTCCAGTACCAATTACCCCGGCTGCGGACTTCGATGTCCGTTTCGTTAGACCAGCAAACTGGTGCTGGGGGGGCCGGTTTCACCAGCCGTGGTTCCGGTGAAACAAAGCTTGAGCAATCCCGCCGACGACTCACCAACGAAATGGTCGCCATCAAGAAGGACTTGGCAGAATTGCAAAAGGATGCCTCAACCCAAGCCAAGCAACGACAGGAATCCGAACTACCAACCGTTGCCTTGGTGGGTTATACCAACGCCGGTAAGTCCACATTAATGAACCAACTCTTGGCCCGGTTCGGCCAGGGCGCCGGAAGTGACCAAAGCAAGCAGGTTTTCGAAAAAGACATGCTCTTTGCAACCTTGAACACCACTATCCGCCAGTTAACGCTGCCTGATAAGACTCAATTCCTCCTTTCGGATACGGTTGGTTTTGTTTCCAAGTTGCCCCACCACCTGGTGGCTGCCTTTGAATCAACTTTGCAAGAGGCCGCCCAAGCTGATTTACTCTTGCAAGTAGTTGACATTTCCGATGCTCATTACCAAGAGATGATGGCCACAACGCAAGAAACTTTGAACCGGCTAGGCATTACGGATAAACCAATGATTACCATTTACAACAAAGCAGATGTAGCTGAAATGGCCTTCCCACTGGTCGATGGCGATCAATCGATTACCATTTCTGCCCGCGACCGAACTTCCCAAGACGAAGTCTTGACACTCATTAAAAAAACACTCTTTGCCGACATGGCCGAAGTCAGCCTGCACGTTCCCTTTGCAGACTCCAAGGTTGTTGCTGAAATCTTAGACAAGCACGCCCTCCTGGATCAAGATTTCAACGAATCCGGGACAACTATCCGCGTTTCCTTGAAGCCAAAAGAAATCGAACAATACAAGCAATACCTAGCCTAAAAAAGGCCTGACAATGATGTCAGGCCTTTTTTATTTGCTTGTTGGTAAATAGGTATAGATTAATGATTTAATGTAGAAATCAGCATTAAGTCAATAAAAACATTATGGTCCTTCGAAGCTGACTTAGGCTTTGCCCTTATCTCCAAAAGGAGGTTGTGGCAAAAAATAGATACTACTTGTTAGAACAAAAATACGAGCAGCATCACCACAAATCATACCTAATCGATAGCTAGGACTCCCATGTAAACTCTTAAAGACTGCAAAACTTAAGAAATACAGCAATGCAACTATAATAAGAGCCAGCGCCCAACGATTTTTTAACAAATTAACCGGATGTTTGATTGTTGTGTACATCACTACAATAGCAGCAGTTCCAATAATCATTAATCCAATGCGCATCGCTGTTTCCAACTGGACATAGTTATTTATCATTGAGAGTCCCAGAAAAATAATATTAACAATATAGGCAAAGGTATACAATTTTCTTTGTCGGTTGAACTGACCATCAATCACTTCATAATGTTGAATCAATTCCATATCCTCCTTCATTAGTTCATCCAAAGAAACATCAAACTGATTACTAATTGCTACAATTTCCGCTATTCCTGGATAACTTTTTCCATTTTCCCAATTCGATATCGTTTGCCTGGTTAAATGTAATTGCTCTCCTAATTGTTCTTGAGTCATCTTTTCAGACTCCCGAATCATCTTTATTTTTTCACCAATTAACATGCTATACTCATCTCCTTTGTGTTCAATATAGCGAGACACGGTAACATTTCCTAGCAATTCTTTTTAACATTCTCCATATCATTACCATGTCAAAGAATTTTGACAGTCAGAATGAAGAAATTGTTAAAAGAACAGCTGTTTTGACACAACTTTTTCGTAATTTTAGTATTGAACAATCACAACAAAAAAAGACTAACAAGAAATTTCTTGTTAGTCTTTTTACTTATCATTGCCCCTGCTGGGATCGAACCAGCGCATGGAGGTACCAAAAACCTCTGCCTTACCACTTGGCCAAGGGGCAATCGTAAAGCAGTGGCTGTCACAGGGGCAGCGATGGGAGCGGTAGGATTCGAACCTACGAACCCGAAGGAACGGAGTTACAGTCCGTCGCGTTTAGCCAGACTTCGCTACACTCCCGTATATCTTTACGACTATAATAGTATATCAAGATTGGTACCCCTTTGCAATCATTTTTTTAATTTTTCTCCTTTTCCCAATCATCAGTTTCGAAATAGTCAAGCAAGCGAAAAACTGACTATTGCTGGTCTTGGATTAATGCAATTGACATGACCTATTTACTGACATTGACAAATAATCGATAATATTTTGAAAAAGTTCTATAATATGCTTAAAATGTACTTTGCTGGTCGGTTTATGGCAAAACTAATTGTACTAACTAGACCACAAAATGAATAAGGAGGTTTTTGATGCTTGGAATTATTGGATTAATTATTGTGATTTTGTCCATCTTAGTCTTAATTGCGGGGAACACCGCCCCACTGCTCCGCCTGTACTTTGGTGACCGCAGTGTCATCTCTCAGATCTTTTGGGGAGTCATTTTGTTTGCTATCGGCGCCTTAATCTTAGGCTACAATGCACTCCATCTTTAAGATTATAATCTAATAAAAAAGGCTAGTTTGCTGTTGCTGGCAAGTAAGAAAGCTCTTCACTTCCTTGCTTGCCAGCACTGCTCACTAGTCTTTTTTACGCTCAACTTCAGCCTTCTATTTTGTCTAAGAGCTCTTGAAGGTCACGAGGAACCTTATTTTTATTCACGACCTCTGGCCCATACACAACCCTGGTTTTAGAAATATTCGCCTGCAAATATGCACCGGGTTGGTAAGCTTTGACAGTGCTACCTGACAAGGCAAAATCCAACTTTCGCTGAGAACCATCAATCAAAACGAAAGTAAAGGTATAATTATACGAATATGAGTTTGGCACTACTTTACCGCTATCGTCTTTGGTCACCACTTTTTTTGGAACTTGGTCTGGAACTTTAGTATATGCAATTTGGTCGGCATAGGTATTTTGATAGTAATTGACCCCCTGGTAAAAGAGACCAAGGCCAAATAAAATAGTAATCAAACCCACTGCAGACAAAGCAACCTTCTTTTTCATTTGCTTACCCCCTTCTATCACCTAAACAAAAAAGCTATTTACTATCAATACCAGGGCTAAAATAGCATGAAAAACCTTGTGCTGTAATAAAATGGCGACATACTCCCGAATCAGGGCGTTGGGCAAAAAATACCGGCTCGTTTTGGCACCCAGGCCATCAATTTCTAGTCCGACAAATCGAGCAAAGCCTGCCGCGCGAAAGACATGGTAATCATTAGTGGCAAAGAGCCCCTGCTTTAAGGACCAACCATGCTTTAGCACAATTTTTTTAGAAAAAGCCATGTTTTGGTAGGTGTTTTTTGACTGGTCTTCAACCAAAATAGCATCAGCGGGAATGCCAATTTTCTCAGCATAAACTTTCATGGCCATTGCTTCAGGCAGCTTTTCATCCCCACCTTGGCCACCAGACATAATTAATTTCAAAGGCTTTTGCGTCTTATTTAACTGGCGTTGACGAAAGTCTGCAGCAACTTGGATCCTGGAAGCCAACAAGGGTGATACTTGATCACCATGGAGTAAACCTGCCCCTAAAACAATAATGTATTCACGGTCATAGCGATAACGAATTATTTTAGTTAAAAGATATGACGACAAAAATGACAAAACCCAAAACAGTAAATAAAGCTGAAATGAATTAGCTAATTTTTCAACCACCATTACCCAGTAGTTTTCAGCCCAAAACCGGTTTAACAGTCGAAAAAACGCTGGAACCACCAAGAGCAGGACCCCTAGCCACAAAGTCAAAGTATTCCCAAATGAATGACTTTCACGACGCCAAACCAAGTAGGCGTTCCAGAGAAACAGATAAGAACTGGACAAAACAAGCAAAAAAATTGGAATTAAAACCAAAAAGGCTCCAGCAACAAAAATTGTCCGTAGCCAGCCTTGGTTAACCTGGACAACAACAGCGGCCACCGTCAGAATGTAAGTGATTAACGTTACGTTCAACGCAATACCGCACAGTAATCGGTACCGATTTTTCTGAATTAAGTACCAACTACCTCCAGTTGCCAGTACCGAAGCCACCAATAAAATAATGGTGATTGAGTAGACACCTTGCATAAATACTCCTTCAAAACACTTTCTTAACTAACTGCTTCCTTAGCTAGGCACCTGCAATCAGGGCCAAGGACTTAATAGTCTTGTTGCTCGACTAAGCGCACCAGCGTTGGCTTTTTCTTACGCCACATGACTAAGGCATAAATGAAAATGCCAACCTTCAACCAGGTCATCGCGGCCAAGGCCCATAGGCCAAATTACCCACCAGCCGTTGTAGCTGTGTCATGCGCTGTTCGCATAAAATCATCCGTAAAATGTAGGGCAATCGGGTACCAGAGAGTGCCTGTTTGCAAGTAGATTACGGAAAAAACTAAACCAGAGATAAAGGCTAAAATGGACTGTAGCAAGACATAATTCAGTCCCGATTGGCCCAAATTGGTGAAGTGCATCAGCGCAAAAATCAAATTTGACCAAAAAATTGCTGCAAAAATTCGATCGAGGCTATATTTTTTCGAACAAAGTAGCTGGGCATTTTCCCTAAAAGGACACCTCGAGCTAAGAATTCTTCTGAAAAACCGCCCATTAAGCCCACCGCAATACTCGTGGTTAAGTCCTTAGTTAGCAAAAACGGTACGGCCATCAAGATGATGACAAAGCAAAGGCATAGGCTAACCCAATGGAATTGCCGGCTAAAATACAGTTGCTGTTTGGTCAGCAGGCAGTTAATAGCAATAACAATCAACAACTCATCAAATTTGAACAAAAAATTCGATTGTAACTCTGTCATCGATCAAGCATGGCGGAACCAAACCAGGCCACTATAGAGGACAACCTGAGTCAAAACGAGCTCGACAACCAGGAAAAGTGCAATGGTAAAGATTAAGTTCGATAATGTATTTTTTTATTTTTCATCAAAACAACCTCAAAAAAATATTGCAATTACTTTAGTTTTAAATTACAAATTCGAAACTATTATATACTATTTTCCCACAACCCGCTGTGGATTACCATTTGTTTTGACCCAAACTATGGGCGCACATTTCAAAATGAAGAGTGAAGAAGCAATTTGACCGAACCATAATAACGTCAGTCGTTTTTTATCAGAAATAAGCACACTCGCTATTTAGGGAATGAAGGAATGTTTTCTAATGCACTACGGGACCATTAAAGACTTGCCAAAAAGCAAAAAAGCCAGCTCAACTGAGCTAGCTTTTCCTTGACCTTCAATTTTTATTAAGCAGCAAAACTATGAAAGGTGTCGGTTTTTTATTTTTTATGACCCGGGAAAACCCAGTTGACTTTCCCAAAAATCTTTAACATTGCTGGCACGAAAAGCAAGCGAATAATAAAGGCATCGAAGAAAATCCCAAACGAGAGGGCCAAACCAATTGATTTGATTGTTGGATCCGGATCCAAAGCAAATGATCCAAAGACCGCAATCATAATCAAAGCAGCCGTTACCACAATCGGACCAGATGACTGCATAGCCACCGTGACAGCACGGTCATTATCGCCAGTCTTAACGTATTCTTCTCGGGCACGTGAGACCATAAAGACTTCGTAGTCCATTGCCAAACCAAAGATTAAGGCCGTTGTGATAATTGGCAAGAAGGCAAGGATTGGTGCCCCCTTAGCAACACCGAAAAGCCCCTTCATAAAGCCTTCTTGGATAACCAATGTGGTAAAGCCAAATGATGCTAACAGTGACAAGCCGAAGCCAACCATAGCCACAGCAGGAACAACGAATGAACGGAAGACAACCATCAACAAGATGAATGCCAGGACAATAATCGTCACTGCAAAGAGTGGTGTAGCATCGTTCAACTTCTTCGTGATGTCCAAGTTAACGGCATTGACACCAGTCATCGTAATCTTAGCATCATACTTTGACTCCGTTGTGTCAGAGTAATCCTTAATCTTGTGAACCAAGTCAGTTGTTTGCTTAGCAGCTGATCCCTTGGTTGGAATCACAACCATCATTGCGTACTTTCCATCCGCACTGATTTGATAAGGCTTTGATGCCTGGGCAATAATTGCTTGCTTAATTTGAGCTGCTGCTTGGTCCTGCTGAGCCTGAGTAGGTGCTTGACCCGTTGCTTGCGCTTGGGCCATCATCTTTTGCTGTGCTTCTTGGGTCAATTGCGTCTGCAAAGTGGCAGCCTTTTGCTGATCAACAGTCAATGGGCTCATCATCTTAACGCCCTTCATGTCAGCAATATAGCTGGCAATCTTGATCAAATTAGCTTCATTTTCTGTTTGCCCCTTATCAGTGTCCATCTTAACGACCGCAATCAAAGGTGAGTTCACCCCTTCACCAAACTTGTCAGAAATCATGTCATAAGCCTGACGCTCTGTTCGGTTATCAGGCAATGAACCGTTATATGGCATTCCTAAACGCATATTTTGCGCCGGTAGGGCGATTCCAACCAAGACCAAGACTGCCACAATCGAAACTGTCCAAGGGTGGCCTGTAATAAACTTAGTAATCTTTGATGGGTTCTTAGCCATATGTTCAACAGTCTGATTATTTGGCTTAATGAACTTAGCACAAGCCGCAATCAAAGCTGGCAAGAACGTCAACGCTGAAACAACGGCCACGGCTGTTGCCAATCCCATCGTCGTCACGAATTCGATGCCCGCAAAGGCCAAACCACAAACGGCAATAATAACTGTCACACCGGCGAAGATGACTGAACTACCAGCCTCTGAAAGCGCCAACCCCAGCGCCGTTTTCCGGTCACCGTTCGTATCAGCCAAATCAGTCCGATAACGGTTCAAAATAAAGAGCGAGTAATCAATTCCAACAGCCAATGACAACATGACGGCCAACGTTTGACTAACGCTAGCTAATGTAACAAAGTTGGTGCCGATAGTAATCAACAATACCCCTGCAATTAAACCAACCAAGGCTGAAATGATTGGCATTCCAGCTGTCACGAAGGAGCGGAACAATACCAATAACAGCACGAAGGCGATGACAATTCCAATTAGCTCAGACTTGCCGCCAACTCCGATTGGTGTCACCTTGACTGACCCAGTAAAGGCGACCTTAGTATCGGAGTCCTTCACCTTATCGTTAAACGTATCCTTTACGCCATCAATTGCATCCTGGGAAACGTTTGTTGAATCATCCTTGAAGGTAATGTCAACGTAAGTTGTCGTCTTATCAGAGCTGATTACCCCTGTTGTATAGGGGTTTGAAATTGACTTAATGTCTGAAGAATACTTCTTTTGCAACTTATCGATAGCAGAGGCCACTTCGGCCTTGGTCTTATCGTCAGCAACACCATCCTTCTTATTTTGAATAACGGCCTTCATCGTTCCGCTATTCGGGTTCATCTTAAACTCTTTTTCAAGAGTGCTTTGTATGTTGGTTGATGGAATGCCAGTAATTGTCAAATTAGTTGTGTAGTGAGAACCGAATCCCACTGCCCCACCAATTAAAACAGCAATGGCAACCAACCAAACAAGAAAGGTCTTGAACTTATTTTCATAAATCCATTCTCCAAGACGCTTGAGCATGGTTGCTCCTCCTTTTATTTAATCATTATGTCTATTTTATTAACGAACTGGCCACTTTTAAAGAGTTAAAATTGTTATACTGTTACAAAGAGCAACAAATCCAAGAAAGTGTCTCAGTTACCATGGCCAACAAGACCTACGAATTAATGCATAAACATATTATGGAGACAGCTGCTGGCTTATTTAGCACAATCCCCTTCTCTAAACTAACAGTGAAGCAAATCTGTGAAGCCGCCAATATTAATCGCAATACTTTTTACCGGCATTTTGACGATAAATTTGATTTACTGGAAGTCATGCTCACAGAAGCCTTTCAGCACCTTTTTCAGCATGTTAATATTGATCACTTCAAAGAGTACCCCTTCGAAACCCTGACTGCCTTAGAGTTCGCAGGGCCCCTGGCCACGTTAGACTTTCAATTTTCTGACCCACAATTTCAAGATATCTTTGACAGCTTAATTTTTAAAATCGTCACTCGGATGGCTAGTGACCCTTCTTCGCTTTGGAAATTAGGAAACATGTATATCATCCGCCTCTGGAATCACAATCAGGAAAAACCCTATACACTAGCTGAGGGCTATCAAATTTTCGACCAAATGTACCGCGAGAAAAAATTTCCTGGTGAAAATAATTGAAAATAATTGTAGAAGAAAAAATTTTTTAAACAAGCAAAAAGCCAGCTCAATTGAGCTGGCTTTTTCTTTATCTTCAATTTTTATAAGCAGAAAAAATTTAAAAGATGTCGGATTTCTTAGTTTTTATTACCCGGGAAAACCCAGTTGGCTTTCCCAAAAATCTTTAGCATCGCTGGCACGAAGAGCAAGCGGATAATAAAGGCATCAAAGAAGATACCAAAGGCTAAGGCCAAGGCCAAAGACTTGATGGTTGGGCTTGGATTCAAAGCAAATGAGCCAAAGACCGCAATCATAATCAAAGCCGCCGTCACCACGATTGGACCGGAGTCCTGCATGGCAACAGTCACTGCCCGGTCGTTATCACCTGTTTTCAGGTATTCCTCACGAGCGCGAGAAACCATAAAGACTTCGTAGTCCATCGCCAAACCAAAGAGAATGGCTGTAACGATAATTGGTAAAAAGGAAAGGACCGGTGCTGCTTTGGCGACGCCAAAGAGTTCCTTCAAGAAACCTTCTTGGATCACCAGTGTGGTGAAGCCAAAGGAAGCCAAGAGTGACAGGCCAAAGCCGGCCATTGCTACCGCTGGGACAATTAAGGAGCGGAAGACGACCATCAACAGGATAAAGGCTAGGACAATAATGGTGAACACAAAGATTGGTGTTGCATTATTAAGCTTCTTCGTAATATCTAAGTTGACGGCGTTAACCCCAGTCAAAGTAATCTTAGCAGCGTACTTTGATTTTGTTGTCTGGTCGGAGTAGTCCTGAATCTTGTGGACCAAATTAGTCGTCTCAACTGCTTCAGAACCCTTCTTTGGGATGATGACTAACATCGCATACTTACCGTCAGCGGAAATCTGATAAGGCTTCGTTGCCTGCTCCATAATCACTTGCTTAATTTGAGCGGCCGCCTGATCCTTTTGTGCCTGGGTTGGCATCTGACCAGTTGTTTGGGCCTGTAAGGCCATCTTTTGTTGGGCTTCTTGTGTCAGTTGCGCTTGCAAGGTCGCTGCCTTTTGCTGGTCAACTGACAATGGCGACAATGTCTTTGTGCCAGAGAGGCTGTTCAAATGGCTGGCAATCTTGGCCACATTGGCTTCGTTGACCGCAGCTGATTTGTCAGTATCTAATTTCACAACGGCAATCAATGGTGAGTTAATTCCCTCACCAAACTTATCGGAAATCATGTCATAAGCCTGGCGCTCCGTCTGCTTTTCTGGCAAAGAGCCGTTGTAGGGCATTCCTAAACGCATATTTTGCGCTGGCAAGCCAATGCCAACCAAAACCAAAACGGCAACAATCACCACCGTCCATGGGTGACCAGTCAAAAACTTCGTAAACTTTGATGGGTTCTTGGCCATGTGTTCAACCGTCTTTGTATTTGGTCGAATAAACTTAGCACAAGCCGCAATCAAAGCTGGCAAGAAGGTCAAGGCGGACAAGACGGCGATAGCCACCGCTACGGCAGCAGCAAAGCCCATGGTTGTCACGAATTCGATGCCGGCAAAAGACAAACCGCAAACGGCGATAATGACCGTCACACCGGCAAAGATAACCGACTTACCGGCTTCGGACAAGGCACTTCCCAAGGCTACCTTTTGATCACCGTTTGTCTCGGCCAAATCAATCCGATAGCGGTTCAAGATAAAGAGCGCGTAATCGATTCCAACGGCCAAGGCCAACATGACAGACAAAGTCTCGGCAACATTGGCAAGCGTTGCAAAGTTCGTCCCAATAATCACGAGGAACAAGCCAGTAATCAAGCCAACTAGGGCAGAAACGATTGGCATTCCGGCAGTAATAAAGGAACGGAACAATACAAACAACAAAACAAAGGCAATCACAACCCCAATAATTTCTGAAGGACCACCGATTTCAAATGGCTTTAACTGGACGGTTCCAGTATAAGCCACCTTCGTTCCACTTGTCTTCACTCGATCATCAAAGATGGAGCGGATACCGGTAATCGTACTGTACGCCACCGATGTCGAGTTGGCCTTGAAGGTAATATCGACATAAGTGGTCGTATTATCAGAACTGATAGTGTTGTTGGTATAAGGATTGGCAATGGTTTTGATATCAGAACCATACTTATCCTGAGCTTTAGCGATGGCCTTGGCAACATCTGCCTTTGTTTGGTCATCGTTAATCCCCTTCTGATTTTGAACGACAACCTTTAACGTACCGCTGTTAGGATTCTGATGGAATTCCCGTTCCAGGGTACTCTGGATATTTGTCGATGGCACACCACTAATCGTCAAATTCTGTGAAAAGTGCGAACCAAGACCGATTGCACCACCACCGATAAGGACAATGGCTACTAGCCAAATCAGGAAGGTTTTGACTTTATTTTCATAAATCCATTCCCCGAGTTTTTTGAGCATTTCTACCCCTCCTTTTTAATCATCACTAATATTTTAGTAAGGAATTTAGAAGATTTGAAGAGTCAAAAAATGTTACACTGTTCTAAAATGAAACAAAAACAAAAAAATGTTGCTTTTAAGCGAGGTGGAAAACTTTTATGGAAAATAAACGCTATGATTTAATGCACCGCCACCTGCTGATGACTGCCGGAAAATTGCTCCATGACATCCCCTTTTCCAAAATAAAAGTGAAGGGAATTTGCGTCGCTGCCGAGATTAACCGCAACACCTTTTATCGTCACTTTGTGGATAAGTATGAACTTTTAGATGAATTGTTAAACACAAGTGTCCAATCAATCTATACGACACTTGACATTGATAAGTTTAAAAAATACCCCTTTGAAACGATTAAAGCCTTTCACTTTGATGGCACCATTGAGGTTTTAGAATTTCAATTACAAGACCGTACATTTGAGGACCTATTTTATAAGTCAATTTTTAAAGCCCTCTCGACCGTCACAACGGACCAAGAACTCCTCTGGTTGGTCGGTAACCTCTACGTTGTCCAGCTGTGGAATACCAACCGTGACGTCCCCTATGATTTACGCCGTGACTACCATATTCTTGACCAAATCGTTACTACCAAGCAGTTCCCACCGGCTGAAACGAACGGTCCCCTCAATTAAAAAACGCTCAACAGCTGACCTTACTCTGCAAGCTAACTTTGCTTACAGAGGATGGCCAAGTAGTTGGACGTTTTTTTAAAACCAATAGGTGGCGAGGGCTAGTGCAAAGAAGACTGCACTGATAAGCATGACAGCCACCACAACGATTAGTTCAATTAAAAATCTACTATAATATTTATCATCATCCTTCATCTTCTCCCCCCTCTTTTAATTATCTAATATAGATTGATTTTTATCAACAATTGTTGGTACAGAAGTTAAAAATAATTCTAAAAATATTTTACCGTTTTTTGTCAAATATAACAACAAAGTTACAGTGTCCGTTGTGCCGGATAATGGCCATCCTTCCAGCTAATTTCATTATTTGCCTGATTTTCCGACCATTCCAATGGTATTTGTATCTTTTCAAGTTCATACCTGCTATAATATTGGTACCGTATTGGAGTTATATCCGGCTTTTAATGCTAGCCAAGTCTCTACCGCCCGGCAAAAAGGGCGACTATCACCAAGGGTTTTTTGAGCACGCTTGGGTACTGCGTGCTTTTTTTGTTGTCTGTGGGATGAGACTACTCCGATATTTTTTGTTTTTTATCATAACTTTTGGCCAACCAAGGATGGTTGGTCAAGCACAGGAGATCTCATGGAAACACCCAACCACCCCCTTCCAAAGTTTCAGGCCCTACTCTTAGGGTTGCAACACGTGCTGGCTATGTACGCCGGCTCCATCCTAGTACCACTGTTGATTGGGACGGCCCTGCACTTCAATAGTACGCAACTGGCTTACTTGATTTCAGTTGATATTTTCTGTACTGGTTTGGCAACGCTCTTCCAATTGAAGCAAACGCCAATCACTGGTATCGCTTTACCCGTTGTTTTGGGCTCATCAATCCAAGCAGTATCACCATTGATTAACATTGGCTCAAGCCTCGGCTGGGGTGCAATGTACGGCGCCACAATTGTGGCTGGTCTCTTCGTCATTTTGATTTCCGGGACCTTTGCTCGCCTCCGCGCCTTCTTCCCACCAGTCGTGACTGGTTCATTGATTACCGTCATTGGTTTAAGCTTAATTCCGATCGCCCTCCAAAACTGGGGTGGTGGCAGCTTAACGGCTAAGTCGTTTGGTGAATGGCAAAACCTCGTGATTGGTTTTGTGACTATCGTTTTGACATTATTGTTGATGAAGTTCGCCAAGGGCTTTTTGAAGGCCATTGCCGTCTTAATGGGGATTATTTTGGGAACCCTCTTCGCAGCCGCCCTTGGCCGCGTGTCATTGACGCCGGTTGCTGATGCTGCCTGGTTCCACCTTCCCCAACCATTCTTCTTGGGAACACCAACTTTCTCATGGTCTGCCTCATTGACGATGATCATCATTGTCTTGACTGCCATGGTCGAAGCCACTGGTGTTTACTTTGCCTTGGCTGATTTGACCGGTAAGAAATTAGAACAAAAGGACTTGGCCCGTGGTTACCGTGCCGAAGGTTTGGCCGTTGTTCTTTCTGGAATTTTCAATACCTTCCCCTACTCAACCTTCTCACAAAACGTGGCCGTTGTTCGCCTTTCAGGTGTAAAGACCAAGCAACCCATTTACTATGCCGCTTGCTTGCTTTTGGTCTTAGGGCTCTTGCCAAAGTTTGGTGCCTTGGCCACCATCATCCCTTCAGCCGTCTTGGGTGGCGCCATGATGGTCATGTTCTCAACGATTGCCATCCAAGGTTTGCAAATTCTTGGTAAGGTCGACTTAAACAAGGAAGGTAACCTCTTGACTGCTGGCTTGTCAATCGCTGCTGGCTTAGGCATTAGCTCAGTCCCAACCCTCTTGGCTCACTTGCCAGAGCAATTGCAAATGGTGATGACCAATGGCGTTGTCATGACGACCGTTGTTGCCGTGATCCTAAACTTGCTCTTGAACGGCTGGCCAAAGGCTGATCAAGACGTTAACGCTTAAGTTCATCCAGCTAAAAAATCTGCTGTTCTCCCAGCTGAAAAATCAGTCTCGCTGATGATCGACCTGGGTAAAAGAACAACAGATTTTTTTATTTTTCCACACGGATTTGGCAAGCGATCACCTACTTGTTTAACTGCCGGTTCATCTGCTCTTTAACCGGCCGTCCAATTGTTGCTTATGCTTAACCGTCGACCCACCTACTCTTTAATCCACCAAAAAAGGCCTGCGATTAAGCAGGCCTAATTAATAGAAGATAAAATCAGTGTTGGAGCAAGGTGATAATCGAGATAACTTGGATCCAACCATTGTGGAAAACGTGCATGATAATCGATGATGATAATTTGTCCGTTTTCTTGTAAACGTAAGCCAGCGAGAATCCGATAATCGCGTACGGTGGCAGATCCAAGAGCGATACCCAAGTGTAAGAGCTCAGGTGATAAAGGCCAAAGGACAAAGCCGACAGCACGACGACCAACCAAGGGAACTTCACCGATTTGAAATAACGGAAGAAGAGTCCGCGGAACAGGATTTCTTCCATCACCGGTCCTAAGAAAACAATAATCAACGAAAACATGACCAATGAATAGTGGCCGCCAGCCTGCATGATGTTATCAATCGCCGACTGGTTTTCCGTTGTCCCGTGGGTCAACTTATAAAAGAACAAAATTTCAATTTCGTTCCAGATGACCATCCCCGACCAACCTAACAGGTAGGCCGCAATAATTGTTCCAAATTCTGATTTGGTTGGCCAGGCAATTTTCTTCAAAGAAAAAGATAACTTAGCCTTATTATCTTTAATGGCCTGCAGGCCAAAGCGCACAAAGCAATACACCAAACCAAGGCCAAGTACCAACAGCCCATAACGGTGCTGACCGGAAAAATAAACTGAACCCTGGATAAAGACCATCGCCGCATATTCAAGGGCGAAGAAGCCTAAAAAGGCAGCTAGATTTAATAGAAAGGTTTTGCTAAGCCTCATCCACCTGATGAGCTTGTCTTGCTGATTTGGCATCGACATAATCCTCGTTTCATTAGTTTTTAATGTACCATATCTCTTAATGAATGCCAACTTTTGCCCTTGTAGCAAGCTTTTACCCTTGGTAAAATATTAATTAGATTACCGCTTGTAAGCGGTCTTAATAAAGGAGTCCTCATGAAGGAATTAGAAGCACGAATTAAAGAAGACGGCCGCGTCTTAGGCGCTGATATTTTGAAGGTTGATTCCTTTTTAAACCATCAAATTGATCCGAAGTTGATGCAGGCCATGGGTGCCGAATTTGCCCGTCTCTTCAAAGACCAGGGCATCACCAAGGTGATTACGGTTGAAGCCTCTGGTATCGCCCCAGCTGTGATGGCTGGCTTGAGTCTTGATGTCCCCGTCGTCTTTGCCCGCAAGTCCAAGTCCCGCATTCTCTCAGACGATGCCTATACCGCGGACGTCTACTCATACACAAAGCAAAGCACCAACCAGATCAGAATCGATAAGCGCTTCTTATCGGCCGATGACCACGTCTTACTAATCGACGACTTCCTCGCCAACGGCCAGGCCTTACTCGGTATGAAGGCCTTAGCCGATGATGCGGGTGCTACAATCATTGGCGCCGGCATTGTGATTGAAAAGTCATTCCAACCTGGTCGCCAAGCTGCCATCGAAGCCGGCTTAACGAACATCCACTCTTTGGCTAAGATTGCCGCCTTTGAAAACGGCCAAGTCGTTTTTGAAGAGGCGGACTAAGAGTTCCACCTCATTTCAACACAATTCAAAAAGACCCCTGATTTCGAATGGAAATTAGGGGCCTTACTTTTATTTATTTTATCAGAACTTCATGCGGCCTGGTCGTGACTAACAGTAAAATCAACTCGTCATTATTCGAGCCGATAAAACACAATCCAGCCATCATACCGTTTTCCATAACTGCCATATCTTGCTGGATGAAATTCCCGATAACCTTGCTACTTTCCTTTTCAGGTATGGTCTTTAATGCGCTTTAGCTCGTTCACTAATTTCCGGGGTCACACGAGTCGAAACTGTTTTATTTTTGATAGTTGCAAGGCTCATCGACGCTCCTCCTTTGTTTACGAACGTATTAAACATTGCATTATAACTACGATTATTCAGCATAGCAAAGACTACTGCAAGAGAATCAATTATCTATAGCACAAATAAAACCATTGACCGGTTGACGGCCAATGGCTTTTTAGATTTTATTAAAAGTACCCGTCGGCAAAATTTTAATCAAAAAATCCGCCAATACCAACACCAGTAAGACTGGAATTAGCCACAAAGGCATGCTGATATTACTCTCATAGACCTTCGTTTGGTAGTAATAAACGGCTAAGGATAGGCAGATTGCTACCGGTTCAATAGTGAAAGCCCAGGCCGTCAAGCCCGTATCGCGATAACGCCGATAGGAAATCGACAAAAACGGAATGACGTTAACCAACCAAAAAACCGTTAATAGAAAGGTAACTAGAACTAAGGTCACTAATACGACCCAATAAGCCTTCGAGTTGTCAGCAACCGACACAACCGTTTGCACCAAGTTACCCAATAGGTACAAGACCAACCAATAACCTAACAGACTAATCGCTGAGTTAATGAATATGACCGACCAATACTCCGAGCGAGAAGTCTGACCCCTAAAATGAAAATAGTTTTCCCAATATTTTTTATATGATTGTATCATCCTTCTCACCCCCTCTCCGGATAAATCAGCCTCCGACATTATAACATCAAGAAGCATTCTAAAAAAGCATTTTGGCCTCTTTAACACTAAAAAGCAGCCCGGCCGGGCTGCTTTGCACACAAATCAAGAACGGTGCCGACCGAAAGCATCGGTTGGTGTTAAGTTAATCACCAATAGAACAATTTCAACAATGACCCAAAGGATCATGAGCCAAAGAGAATTTGATGTACCGCTGCCATTAGCAGCGTGATAGGCATCGCTTAGTAAAGCTACTAGCGAAGCCCATGGCAAGAGATAAGCTAAAACGACCAGAATAAACCACCAGCCACTCAAGCCAGTGTCAATAATCCGTCGACTTTGCAAAGACAAATTGGGAATAATTGTTAGCAATTGATACAAAACAATAAAAACGACCGTAAAACCAGCCAAGCCAGTCGCTGCTTGCTCCTGATTGCCATTATTAAAGGCAGATCCCAGTGCAGCAAAGACTGAACCGTTACTAATCATTGTTACCAAAATACCAATTAAAATGTTAGCCAAGATAACCCACCAAAAATCAGACCGGGTTGACCGACCAGAAAAACGGAAATACTTCTTCCAATAATCCTTGTAAGCAGATAACATTTATATCTCCCATTTTACTTTTCTCTCAATCGTTCTTATCTTACCACGCTTCTTAAATCAGAACTACTAAAAAATGACTGATTTTTAACGCTTTAGTATCATAAGTCAACTTGCCTCAAAAAAATTATTGTCGTATAAAAAAGCCCGACCAACGGCCAGGCTTCAAAAAAAATTAACGTTTATGTGAAAAGCGATTAGTTCCGGCTAAGTTAATGACCAGAAGGACTAGTTCCACAACAGCCAAAGCTAAAAGCAAGAGGCCATTTTGAAAAATGGCATAAAAAATGACTAATACCCAAGCCACAACAGGGAGGGCAAACCAACGGGCGCTCAGTCCAGTATCCAAGATACGGCGGTACTGCAATGACAGGTTGGGAATAATGGTTGCTAAACCGTAAAATAGCGAAATAATCAAAGCCAACGCTGCTATCCCAACAACACCTAAACCAATGCCGGAAACATCATTGTCTAGCAGTTGTTGCGTCAATCCCCAAATGGATCCGCCTGTTAGCAAAAGGACCACAACCGTCAAGAGGATGTTGTCAAAGACCACTAACCAAAAATCAGCTAGACAAGCTCGACCAGAAAAGTCCAAATACTTTCGCCAATAATTTTTATATGCTTGTACCATAATCATTTGCTATCCGACCTTTCGAACTCTCTATTGCTCATTGTAGCACCAGCGTTGACGAATGTTTAGCACAAACCAAAAAAGGACCCACTTTCGTGGATCCTTTCCTGCAACTAACTTTTGTACGCTGAACTTATTTTTCTTTCTTGAAGGCATCTGTCTTAGACACGCTGATGACAAAAACAGCTAAGTTTAGGAAAAAAACAGCAGCTGTGATTGCGTTGTTTTGTGCCGCAGCACTAACTGACAAGAACTTGCCAATCACAACTAAGAGGAACCACCATGGGCTAAGACCTGTATCCACGATTCGTCGGTATTGCAGTGATAATCTGGGAATGAAGGTTGCCAATGCATAAAAGAGAGCCAGTAAAAGCAAAACGATTAATAGGCCTAACATTGGCGTATCGGCTTGCGTGAAACGCCCATGGTCGACATACTTCATAATTGGCCCAACAGCAACACCAGCAAAGACCGCTATCCAAAGTAACCAAATAATGGTATTGGCCAAAGTAAACCACCAATAGTCAGCTCGCGTTGTTCGACCGTTAAAGTTAACGTAATGCTGCCAGAACTTTTTGTACGCTTTAAACATTTTTTCTCCTTATCGCGTTACTGAAGTTAAAACCGCTCTGACTATTTTAGCATAAGACTTGGTATGATGACCAACGGGCTTAGTGGAGTCTGAAAAGAGAAAAGTTCAGATAGCAGTAAACCGTGACATACATGATACCTTTTCCGAAAATGATGAATGGGCTGAGGAACTGTTTTCGTTTAAGGCACTGTCGGCAACACCGCAAATGCCGATGGTTCGTTCTCGGGGATGCGATTATTTTGACATAGTAAACCTGATTTAAACGGGTCTGTTGAGTTTCATTAACACAATAATAATTAAACTGATTTATTACGCCTATTTGAACCATTCGGGCGCCTGTGTTTTGGCGCTGTTGCATTTTGATGGAATGTGATGTTGCCGCATTGCCATTGTTCATAGCAGTTAACCTCCTTTTGTACTAAGTTAGTGACATGGAGCTGCACTCGAAAGTTATCCGTGTGCCGCCCAAAAAAAGAATCGGTTAAGTGCTTGAAAACATACTTGATGCAAATGACCACCAATCGAATCAAGCTACTCATGTTCTACCTCCTTTCGTTTCGATACTTCATTTATAAGGTAAAAGCCAAAAATTCGCTACCAATAATTTTCATTTTTTGAATATGTAGTCAGTTAATTGTCATAATCAAAATCAATAGAACCAATTGGTTCTAAAAGTCCTATCATTTGGCATACATGACATGCTCTACCAGCAAAATTTTTCTAAAAAATCAGCAAAAAAGGACAAGCCGTTAGCGGATTGCCCTTTTCGTTAATTTGGGTTGTCAATATTTTTCAAATCAATAGGTCTTTTTAGTTGTCACTTATCGAAAATCATCATATCATTTCGATACTCTTTGCAAATAAATATTAATTTGCTTGCGTATTGCTAAATTAATTCCATCCAATTTAGATAAATCAGCAGGTGATCGTGTCTTATGTTCCGAATCAAATTCGTTAATTGCTTTTTCTGCAATACTTACCGCCTCTTTTATTGTCTCTTCAGTAATGTGCAAACCTCTTTCTTCTGTCATTGCAATTGTCAAATCCTGAGAACTAGGAGAAGATTTTTGAGTAATAATCGATGCAACAATCCACGCTACATGAAGAGAATAATATTTTTTAACATCATCAAAATACTTCGACGAAGTTCCAAACTCAATTTTTTTCATCAACATATCGACCGTTTTTCTAATTTTAACAACAGCTAAATAGGCTTCTAATTTAATTGTTCCACCAAATAAGTCATTATAATCTTCATCTTTCTTTATCAATATTGTTGGATTACTGCGCGCCTTGGATGGCTTTTGCCTTAAAATAGAAACTAAAGCCTGTACTAAATAATTTGTATCAAAAATTTTAGTTGCATCAATTCCCTGATTTCGATAGTAATTTTTCCTACGATCATAATAATAGCCATTTTCCTTTAGGTATATTTCAATATTTCGTTGAATAGGGTCTGTCGCATGAAGACTAGATGGAGCAAGTGCATTTTGAGAATTTGTCGACTTTATAATTTCATCCCGCACTTCGTTATCAGTCGTAATAATTATTTTCACAAACACACTATGACTATCCTGTTGTAAATCTTCATTATTTATATTTTTTAAGGCTCTAAATATTGAATACGAAGTTTGCAAACCATTTACTATTTGAATATTTTCTAAATTAAAAGACATTCCACGAACTGTCCCTTCATCGGCTAAAATCGTAATTCCATTGTTCAACCACCAAAAATCAGCCTTCATATCTTCCTGTGATTCTCTAGCCCCTGCACTCACAGTATTTTCTATCTGTTGATTAATAGTAGATCTGTTCATGTAGTCACGTATATTAGCATCAAATATTTTTTCATTCAGTTTACGATCCCCATTGTCGGTCTCAAAACTAATAAAATTAAAATAATCTTTAATTTTAACTGTTGCAATATACCCTATATTTTCTCCTTCAACTCCAAATTCCGTACTTAGTGGTGTTGAGCTAGAAATTAATTTTGCATTTACAGGAACTTCCTTACGATTTAAGATAACTAATTCGCCAGCTCCTATCTGTCCAAATTTAACCTCGTCAATTAGATTTGATTTTTCAAATTTTCCTTCCAGCAAATTTTTCTTTTCGATATAAGTATTTTGAATTTTTTCTGTATCACCTTGTGACGCGTGTATAACATTTAAAGAAATTTTATTTTTCGTATTATTCAAATTTAGAACTAAATATTGGAATATCGCCATATTTTTCAACAAATTCGGATTCATCGCATTTTGCTTTTTCATAGCCAAATAATCTTCATTCAAATTTAATAGTTTATCTGCGAAAATGTTCAATTTATTAATTACATTTTCTTCAAATTTTTCCTTATTTTTGAATTGAAAAATATAAATTTCAAAATTAAATACACTACGATTATTAAAATCGTATCCTAACTCTTCAAAATATTCCTCATCACTCATTTCTAGATCATCAGGGACAAAAATTTGCTGATCATTCAAAAACAAGAACATTCCATCTACGCCCCAATCATTTGAACCACCAACCAACCCTCGGCTTATATCAGATATACCAAGGTTCCGTTCTTTGAGATAGTTATCAGTAACAAAATACTCAAAGATTTTATCATCATTTAGTGTTTCATCCCCCAACTGGTCTCTGTATTTTCGCAGTTCTGTCTTAAGCAACGCTTTGGCATTTTCTTGATCTATAGATGTTCCCATATATATCGTTCCCCCCATATCATTTTGAGTAACATGATCACATAATCACATTATAAAAAATCTCCGTTATGAATTATTTATCTAAAAAATTAATTAATCCGCCTCTATACTATCAACTCACACCTTTTAATGAACATAACCAACATCTTTTTTTTATATAAATACTTAAACTAACGTAATTACTATAATTTTCACAGTCATGCACTTAATCTGTTAATAATTGAGAAACACAAAGCTCTCTCCAACCCAAACTAATCTTCTGTGGCTCTGATGATAATGTACTTTTAAATACTTCTATTATTTTCGAATCCATACGTGTCCCTTTTTCTAACAATTTTATTAGTTCGAAAGTAGTAAGAGCAAAAATACCAACACCCTCCGTAACTAATTCCTTATTAGATGAATCTTCTAGCGTAATCCATTGAACTGATCTGAAAATGTTAACTACGTTATTGTCCAATTCTGTAGCAACAAACAAGCCATACCAAGGTTTTTTCTTTATTGAAGTTCGCGTATTTAAATTCACTGTATGTCGAATAACAGGTTCCATCTCACCAGCTTTTTGCGAATTTTTATTCTGAACAGTAGCCTCCAACAACAGACCAAAATCATTATAGTCAATTTCAATATCACCTTGGCCACCAGATGCTGCACCTGTAGGCATAAAGTTACTATCTAAACGCAAATTATAAGCAAAATAAATATTGACATTTTTATCTGTAAGGTACCACCAAGCGATTCCTAACATATATTCAAAGATGCTAGGCGTATTTACATTATGCGTAACCTGATCCATAACACGATTATCCGCGGCAGATCCTTTTCGACCGTCATAAGCGACAATATCTCGAAGTATTTGAATTGTTTTATTTCGTGGGAACTTTTGTTCAACCATTTCATAAAATTCTTGTGATTCATTATGGCGATAATACTTAACTAAATCTGCCTCATTTTTAATAGAGCTAGAGGATTCAATATTCGCTTTACGTATTTCATTTTTTATGATTTGTGTTAATTTAATGTTACCTATACCTAAAATTTCTGATAACGTTTGTTCAGTCTTAAATATTCCATCTCTATCTTCTTCATACTTTTTTCTATTATCACTACCAAGCCAAATATTTTCTGTATATTTAAATAACTCCGAGAATAGTGGTTTCAAACGAAGTTTATATAATTTATTTTCACTACTAATTATTCGAGAAACGTTTAAATAACGAGTGATTAAATCAGCATATTCTGAAACATTATTAATAAATTTTTCTAATATAAATTGTGAATAAATTTCTTTGTATGTTCCTAACCATAATTTTGATCCTGGTTTTCCGGCTAACAATTGCTTTCTATAATTTTGATTTTGATTTTGATTAAATTTTTCAAAAGTGTTTCCTCTGGCAACTATTGCTTCCCTTCCAAAGGCACTATTAATTGAGGTCTTAACATCCGACGATTGATACTCTTTAATCAATGCAATAATTGATTCGTCATTTTTTTTAACTCGTGCTGTAATTAGCAAAAAAAGAAAACCAGCATAACGTTTTACATATGTTGATCCTTTACTATTTTTAAATATAGACCCAAATTTTTCAATATAGTACGGATTATCGAGATATTTATCAGTGAAAACTTCCAACGTCATCCCTTCATTAATAAACGTTTCGATCTCGATTAATAATCTCTCAGCTATATTTTCATCATCTTCATTTGTAGAAATATGTTTTGTAAAATGATTGTAATAATATGTAAAAAATTCCTCCTCACCTGAATATACTTTAGAATAATCATCCCTCAAGGCAACTAACTCTTCCTTAGTCATTGATGGACGTATACCCTCTAAAATATAATTCATATCGCGTGAGGGTACCCTGTCAAAATGCAATAAAAATTCTAAAGTATACAAAAAAGGTGAAAAGTATTTTTGCTCACTTAAACTATCATGACCACTATATATCCTGACCTTCAATAACTGTCGTAGAAACGTGCTACTTAAGGAATCTAAGTTAATTATTCGTTCCAAAGCGTCCAATGGTTTAGTTGACTCAGAAACTAGTGCTTGACCTATTGGCGTTAAATCATTTCCATTGGTAAAACCTAATTTAGAAATTGCCTGAACTAAAGTACGGGCACGTAATCCATCATTTGTTCTTTCATTTTTGTCACTCTTTTGTCGCTCAAATAAGCTTGTACTCTCAACGAGATCATCATACCATCGTTGTTGAACGATCTGCTTACTTTCACCTTTGTAATTGCTCCAACTATTTTGTTGCTTTTTATTTTCATCTAAAGATTTTAAAATTTCAGGAATAGATGTGTCATAGTCAGCACGCCTAAATGATGTATCTCCAATTCTAAACGCTGATGTTTCATTTGATAATTTCATTTTATACATTCTCCCAATAAAAAAGCCTATGTTTATTTAAACATAGACATTTTACCATTTAAGCTCAGTAATTGATAACAAGGACTTCATCGCTATACCCGTGTTTTTCACTAGTTTGATAATTTGAATTCGCATATGATTTATTCAAATGAATTACTCTGTATCTGTCCCCATTTTGTAGTAACCAATCTCGCAAAATATTGTTTGATTTTCCTTTACTCGTTAATACATTTGACAGAGCGAATTTATTACCACTTTGATGAATTTTATCCAAATAGCTCAATAAATCTTTCTCATCGGCGACAGTCCATCCACCGTTCTCGTTATAAACAGCAGTAGTACTCAAATATGGTGGATCCACGTAGAAAAAAGTATCTGGAATTAAAGTTGAAACATCACGAAAATCTGACATTACAAAAGTTATTTTTAAACTATTTATTCTATTTTTAAACTTAAAAAGCTTTTCACGCATCTGTCTGTTAAAATCGCGCTTACCAACTGGGTTATTAAAATTTCCCTCTTTATTAAATCTCATTTGATTATTGAAGCCAAATATAATCAAAACATACAACAAACTATAATCAACGTAACCATTGTTTACTTGATCGTTAAACGTTTTTCTTAATAAATTATAATTAGCCTTATTTATGGAACCAAGACCTTCATTTGAACTAACATTGTAATACATATACCCATTGTTGAATGTATCAGTTAAATTGAAATGTTGTATATTTTTTAATGTATTTGCTAATATTTCTTCAACATCCGTATCACAAACATACTGTAACAATCCAATTAAATATTGATTATTATCATAAGCTGATATACTAACGCTACTTGCAGGAATATTAGTTGCAACAACCGCAGATCCAGCAAATAAGTCTATAAAATGAACATACTCTTTTGGAAAATACTGTTTTAGTTGTGGTAATAATTTATATTTACCACCAGGATAGTTGATAAAAGACTTAATCATATATAGTTTACCTTTCTACTCTAACCAGATAAAGATATTCCATATGTTCTTGAACATTCGTCTTTCCTGTTGTATAAACCTGAAAAGGTAATTCATGCCTTACGACACGGCCACGCATGCTTAAAATGTCAGTTATCTCTTCGTTACTAATTTTTGCATTCGACCTACCCGACCCCTTATGTGCCATATTATTATATGAAACCAAAATATAACGAGCCTGAATGTTCATAATTAAATCTTTAAATGTCTGCGGGGCCTTGGCTGTACTATATAAACTTTTCTTACCAGATCTATCTTTAGGTTTCATAGCAACTCCGTATAATTGAGGTTTATTCCAATCAATTACATTTTCGAGGACATGATATACATCACCATATTGTCGACTATTATAGGGAGTATCAATATACACTAAGTCCGCTTTAATATGCCGTACTAATTCATTTGCATCACTATGATAAATAAAAGTTTTAGCATTCTTTTGGGCAATATTAGGTAACTTAAACACAATGGAGTCTGTTGAATCCATTACTTTTCGATATGCATCATAATGCCCCACAGTATTTGCCACTTTATCCATGGCATACAGGAGTGAAGTCAGCAAGATCGCTCGTTCTCGTTCATTAACGTCTTGTTCTTCAATAAACTCTCGTGCCTGACCAATTTTACGAGCATTACTCATAGAAAAAAATTTATTTCCGTAGTTCCTGCTAACATAATTATCGTTACCTGGCAGCTCGTTCATACTATTAAAAAGCTGATTTAATAAAATCCAATCTATTTTTTCTGATCCAAAGAAAGTTCGATAAGCCATATAATTACTATCTAAAATATCATTGACAATAATATTCTTTCCTTTACCTAAAAAATAATTAGCAACAGATCCGGTACCACCAAAGATATCAGCAACTGTGTTTACATTGTTTGTGTTTTCAGTAACAACTTTGCCAATAAAATCAAGCATCCTTTTTTTAGAACCCAAATATCTTCTGTTCCAAATGTCAAATTTCATTATTTCGTCACTTTTTTTCTTTATCTTTTTTTGTTCCATTTTATTCCTTGCAGCATTATTAAAATTTTCAAAAGAAAATTTATCCGCTATTATTCATTAAGTTATTGATTTTTAACAAAAAATTTTTACCCTGTAATCAACAAATACTGGTTTGAACACAACATAATAATTTGGTTAGTATCTCAATTTCATTAATATATAAAAATAATTGTATATCTTGCTTTTTTCTTAATTTATTATACACATATTCATCACAAAACACTTAAACCACTAATTACTCACACTATCGATCCTTTTTGTTACTTCTTCAAATAAATATTTTTTATCAACCTCTAATGCCGCTGCTAACATTACCAAGTTCTCTATCGAAGGAATATTTTTTCCTAACTCATAATTACACAAAGTTTTTTCACTAATCCATTCCTCATTATTAAACAGTTTTATACTTCTATCTTCAATAAAACCAATTCTACTCTTAGGAATATCTTTCAGTTCTTTTCTCAGCTGTTTCAAAAAAAAAACCCAACTCCTTATTTTCACTATTTTTGTGCCGAATTGTCATAAAATACGAACCTAGGTTCCTTTTCTTATTTTAATTATATTATATTATTTATTTACATCTTGTATAGAAACAATTATTAATAATAAATCATGGAGACAGTAGATATGGACCAAAAAGTTAATTTTAAAGTTTCAACACTGCGGACAATTAGCTCGCCCTCTCAACCGGATGTAACAACATACATTGCGTATGTTAATTTTCGCGATCTACCAAATACTTTTTCACTCGATATTAATCCACGTAAACCAAAAATGACGACTGCTGTCGCAAAATCATTAATTGAAGCAGTTAAATCCCCTGACACTGATTTCGATATTAACAATCGTGGTATTGTTATTGTAGCTAAATCTCTTACATTCAATACAAAAAGTGATTCAATTACACTAGATTTTGGTGCAGATTCAACACAAGCTGGTATTTTGGATGGTGGACACACTTATACAGCTATTACAGAGAATCGCAGTGAAATGGAAAACGATCTTGAGAAATATGTTCGCTTGGAAATTATAGTCGGCAATGATTTAACGGTTTCACGAATCGCTGATGCTCGTAATACTTCGGCTTCAGTTTCTGATATCGCTCTTTATGAATTAGATGATAAGTTTGACTTTATTAAAGAAGCAACAATAGATGAACCTTATGCAAATGACATTGCCATTAAAGATAATTCAAAAGAGCGTTTACCAATTATTGAATTACTAAAATTATTATTTGCTTACGACGTCTATGATTTCACATCTTCTAATGATACTCCAACGCAAGCCTATTCAGGTAAAGCTACCGTTTTTAAAAGTGTTAAACGTGATTTAGACGATGGTACGGAAAAGTACAAAAAACTTGCAAAACTATTACCTGACCTTGTTAGTTTATACGATTATATTGAACTTACCATTAAAGATAAGTATTTAGAATATACGCCAAATGGAAAATTCGGTGGTGTAAGAGGAATTACAGTAGCAAAAAATAATCAAAAAAAGTTTAATACTTTATTTTTAGAAAATAAAACAGAACATCAAGTGGCTACTGGTTATTTACTTCCAATTTTTGGATCTTTTCGAGTTTTAGTTGATCCGAAAACACTACAGTGGAAGCTCAATCCAAAAGATCTCTGGGATAAAATTGGAGCAGATCTTGTCAAAAATACTCTAGACAGTTCGAGAAATAATCCTCAGGATGCTGGTAAGAATACCGCTATCTGGTCAAATAATTATTCAAAGGTAGAAAACGAAATGTTCCGTCAAATGCTATCTGCTAAAAATTAAATAACGGTATTAATAAAACATTTTCCGCACTGCAAGAACATCCGTTCCCCTTAGTGTTTTTGATTGTACCACATCCACCCAATTAATTTCTCAACACATCCAAAAGCCCCCCTCACACTCATCTCGCAGCCCATACTGCTACCGAGTTTGAAGGGGGTTTTGTTTTATCTAGTTTGAGCTGATTGATGATTGAAATTGGTTGATTAGGCGTCCATCAAAAGCCACCCTACTCTCAAATTCTAATACCAAATTTCATACAGCTGAACCGCTAGACGCATCTTTTCATTGTCGTCTGCATTGTTGAGATCCATGTCGAGAATTTTTTCAATTTTTTGCAGGCGGTAAAAGGCCGTGTTGCGGTGGATGAAGAGCGCTTCAGCCGCTTTGGCGATGGATTCGTTGGAAGAAAAGAAGGTCATTAAAAGGGAAAGGTACTGTTCTTGGTCAGCGACCTTGAGCTCGAAGAGCGGTTGGAGGACCGCATCGATAAAGATGGTCGCTTCTTTTTTGGGAACCAGTCGTAAGACGTCCGTGACTTGTTGGGGGTTGTACTGGTGCGGCCTTTGCAACTGGCGATTTTTAGCCGTATCAAGGGCCTTGTCGGCTTCGTCGAGCAATTGTTGGAAGTTGATCAACGATTTTTGGTACATCGTATAGCCGATTAGATTGCGCTCATTGGGGAAATGAGCAAGCAGGAATTTTTCCAAATCCGGTAAAATATCCGGCAAATCAGATGTTTCCTTCACCAAAGCGAAAATTTTGAAATTCCAATTCATCAAAATGACTGGCTGCTTGATTTTATTGAAATACCAATAAATATAATCCGCGACCCGATGCATAACAAATTGGTGGTTGCCGGTATTTTGTGACCGTGCCTCATCAACCGCAAAGGCCTGGTACTGGTCATCAATATTTAAACCATTTAACTTGAGGATGCCGGCAAACGATTCCTTGGCAATCGGTTGGGCGATGATTGTTTCAAAGACCTCGCTCTTGCGTTGGCGTTCATTTTTGACGTTGATGTGGACCTGCAAACTTTCGAGACTAAGCAGGTTAACCATGTTTGAAATCAGCAAGTCCTCCGCTGATTTTTTAGCAGGAATCGCCGCAAAAATGACGAACCGGCGCGTCAGCTTATCGATGGTCTTAAGGGGGTAGATGGTGTAACGATCGAAGAGCATTTGAGGCTTTTCCATGTTGATTAAATCAAGATCTTTGCTGGTGTAAGCAAGCAATTCTTCGTCAATATCAGCCGTACTATTCTTGGCTTTCAGCCGGCCAAAGGAGTCGATGATATAGGCATCGACGCCGAGCATCGCTGTGATCTGATTTAGAATCTGATCATCTGGCTGTTTGGCAAGAATGTACTTCGAAATGGCCAAATTTTGATCCATAATCGCCGATAGTTGCTCGTTTTCTTCCGCCAAAATGGCATTTTCAACTTTATGCAGCATAGTGATTCTCGGGTCCACTCAAAAGAATCTTCACTTACTTATCCCAACATCTTTTTTTCTCGACCCTCTTCCCTTCGATTTGTTTCACATATCTTAAGCCTCTTGTGACTTTAATGCAAGGTCATCTGCCACTAAAAAATCAGTCAAGCGGTCCATTGCCATTTCTAAGTTAGCCGTACTCGTGGCATAACTAATCCGGAAATAACCTTCGCCACCAGGGCCAAAAGCATCCCCCGGCACCACGCCAACCCGGGCCTGCTCCGCCAAAGCCGTGCAGAATTCCAGGCTACTTTCGTAGTTTGCCGGAATTTTGGCAAAGATATAGAAGGCGCCCTCAGGAGTGACCGCCTCAATGCCAACTTTTTCAAGGGCGGCCAGCACCAAGTCCCGCCGTTCCTTGTAAACTTTTTTCATTGGATCGATATCATTAATTCCCACCGTGAAGGCCTCAATCGCTGCTTTTTGCACAATCGAAGACACATCGTAGCTATTAAAGACGTGGACCTTGGCGATGCCTTCCATCAAGGATTCGGGGGCGAAAATGACTCCAAACCGCCAGCCGGTCATCGCATGCGACTTGGACAAGCCATTAAAGACAATCGTCCGTTCCGGAATAAACTTTGCAATCGAACTATGCACCTTGTCATAAGTGATTTCCGCATAGATTTCATCGCTAATCACCGTCAAATCAAATTCACGGGCAACGGCAGCCAAAGCCTCCAACTCATCGTCTTCATAACTAACGCCGGTTGGGTTACTAGGCGTCGTCAACAAAATCGTCTTTGCCCTTGGGTTTTCCTGAGCCTCCTGACGGAGACGCTCAGGAGTCAACTTAAAGTTGTCGTTGGCCAGGTTAATATAGTCAACCTTTCCACCGGCGATGCTAATCGCCCCTTGGTAGACTGGGAAAACCGGTGAGGGCAAGAAAACCTCATCGCCCGGTTCCAGCAGTGCCAAGAAAACATCCAGGATGGCCTCACTCACGCCAATCGTTGTGACGACTTCTGTTTTCGCATCGTAGAAAATCCCATACTTTTTCGCTACGAAGTCGGCTGCCGCTTGGCGGACTGCCAAGGTTCCCAGCGGATCCGTATAGTGGGTATCGTTTTCTTGGATTGCCCAAATCCCAGCTGATTTAATATGGTCGGGGGTATCGAAATCCGGTTCCCCGACGGTCAACTTAATGATGCCCGGAATGTCTTCAATTTGCTTACTAAAGGTTGAAATGCCCTCTGGTGGCACCGACAAAATCGCATCGCGAATAATACTGTTTTGGTTCATTTTCACACCTCGATTCTTTTCATTCAGTTCATAATCAGTCAACACTCTTTTTTAATTACATCAATCCAATTCGTTGTCTGCTTCCGTCCGTTAGGTTCCGTTCTTTTTCATCAATCGCAACGAAACACAACGCCCCTAACAGTTGAAAAGTAGCCAACGAAGTTGATTATCTAATTAAAATTGGCGCTGACCAGCTTGGTAAACTTGCTTGTCTTCTTGTTGAACAGCCTTGACGTCTGCCAATGGATTGTCCTTCAGAACCAAGAAGTCAGCGTACTTACCGGCAGCCAATTCACCATATTCTCCGAGCTTCATCAAGGTAGCTGAGTTATGTGAACTCGACAAAGCGTCAAAATTCGTCATGCCGAGTTGGTCGACCATGATTTCAAATTCCTTTGGCGTTTCATCAAAATTAGTAAAGGGGCAGCCAGCATCAGTTCCCAAGGTAAGCTTAACGCCCGCCTTGTAAGCCTTGCGGAAATTGCGGAAGCCAGCTTCTTTGACCTCCGCGTTCTTTTGAGCTTCCCAATCGGGCAGCTCATCACTGTGGTCGACCATGCTTTGGACAACCAACAACGTTGGTGTCAGATAAGTCCCCTGGTCAACCATCATCTGAATTTCTTCATCCGTCAGATAGTCACCGTGCTCAATTGAATCAACCTTGGCCTTCAAGGCATTCATGATTCCTGGATTTGCTTCCGCATGGGCGGCTACGATACTGCCCTTGCTGTGCGTTTCTTCAACGGCGACCGCGATTTCAGGAATCTTCAACTGTGGTTGGACCATGTTATCGTTGATTGACATGACACCACCGGTTGCCATGACCTTGGTACACTGGGCGCCGTCGGCAAAGTTTTCTCGAACTTGCTTGCGCATTTCGTCAGGGGAATCCGTGACATTACCGCCGTGGAATAAAATCCCGTGGCCACCGGACATGGTCATTGGTGCACCGGAAGGCATGATTTGTGGTACTTTTTCCAACTTTCCTTCTCGTTGCAATTTAGCCAAAGTTCGATCAACCCCGTAGCTACTACCACAACCGCGGACATAGGTCACACCTGATTTCAACAGCTGGCGCAAATGTTCAACCGAGCGAACCGTGACGGTCACGATATCAGCGAACCCATCTCCATCATGGGTGTTGGGGTCCAAGGATACATGGGTATGGGCATTAATCAAGCCGGGCATCACGTATTGACCATTCAAATCAACTGTTTCGCTGGCAGTTGGCGCCGCGCCAGTGCCCGTTTCACTGATTTTGCCGTCGTCATCGACCAAGAACCAAGCGTCCTTGGCGATTTCATCTTTGATACCATCGAAAATGTTTGCATTTGTAAATACCGTACTCATAAGAATTTATCCTTTCTTTTGTTTAAAACAGCGACTAAATAATTACAACAACTTCAAGAAAATCGAAGCGATAATAACGGAGGCAACGGAGACTGTTGCAAACCCACCGACCAACATCTTCGGCAACGTGTTCGCTAAAATATAGCTTTCTTCCTCCGGCGTTTGAGCTAGGTTCTTGGCTGACTCATGCGTCACAATGTAGTCAGCTGGGAAACCAAAGAGTGCGGTTAGGGCACTGGCAAAGGCCATTTCCCGTGAGAAACCTAGCGGCTTAGCCAAGAGGAAGGAAACGATGAACATGCCCAAGATTCCTAGTAGAATCATCGTCACGATTGGGATCAAAATGTTGACCAAGTTCTGTGGCGTGACGGTTGCCAAGAACGAGAAGATGTAGGAAAGCAGACCATACATCAGCCAGTTAAAGACACCGGCCTTTTCCAAAACATGGCTAGGGAGCAAACCAGCCTGATGACCGATAACCCCAAAGACTAAGCAAATGATGTAAGGGTTAATGGTGTTTTTCAACAACGTTCCCAAACCAAGGGCCAGGCCGGCAAGAGCCATGACCGTAAAGATTTGAAAGGCCGATGTTTGATAAATCTTGGGTAGTCGATCAACAAACTTTGGCTTACTTTCCTCCGGTTGTTCAGGTTCGACGATCTCCTTGAATTCACCACGATGGTAATTCGTGAGCAGGCGTTTGCCCTCTTTCTTCAACAGAAAGGCGGTTAATGGATAACCGATGATGCTGTGAACAACGAACATCGAAACTGGGAAGGAAATCAAAGCCGTGATATGGGCCGCCTTTAGCCCGTTACTCATCAAGAAGGCGGCCACGATACCACCGGTCAACGGTGGCACACTGGCAATGACCGTCTGCCAGTTGAAGAGTAACAAGCCACCACCCATGGCCAACAGGGCCGTACCGGCGACACCACACAGGGCAATCACGACGGCGCGCCACTGGTGAAGCAAAGTCTTAAAGTCCATCAGCGTTCCCATGTGAACCAGCAAGGCCGCCTGAATCATGGTCGTAAATGCTGGCGTAAAGGTCGCGGTAGTGGTCACGTTCTTTGGAACAATCGTCCAATAACCAATTAAAAACAGCACGGCTGTGACAAAGACCGATGGAATATAGGCCTTACTTAGCGTCGACACCCACTCCCCAATGAAGAGGAAGAGCATGATGACGCTAAGAGCAATGACAGTCTGCATATGAATCACCTCATTTCTTGCGTGAATTTGTATTGCTTGGTCCCAAGTATAGAGACTTCCAAAAAATAATAATTTGAACAAATGAACAAAAAGTGCAGTAGATCCTCGTGAACAATGACCAAAAGAAATCAGCATGTAATCTTTGACTAAAATCAGCACCCGGATGAAGATTCATTCCAAACAATTGCTAAATGGGGGATTGAAAGCCCTTTCTCTTTGACCTTCTCTTGGCTTTTTTTCGTCTTGTTTTTGTTACAAAGACGTAAAAAAGCGCCCCTCTTCATCAACTTTTAGTTGATTTGGAAGAGCGCTTGCTCAATAATTTGTTGTTTTGGTATTTTTCTAGCGCACGGTCAACAAAGCTCGGGACGTGCAATCGCTAGGCCGCCCCCAGCCTATGCCTTCACTAATTCTTTGATAAAAATCATCAGCTTAAAGGTTTCATCTGCTGAAAGATAAGCCGCCTTGTAGCACGCCACCGCCTCCGCCGGACTAGTTGGCTGTTCACCCTCAATATACCACTTTTCAATTTGTGGCTTGAGTTCTTTCTCTAATTCAGCATAGCCAAACTCTTGCTTGCTTGCAATGGCAATCAAAGCATGCAAGATGGCATGCTCGATTAAGTTACAGTACACCAATCGGGTCTTTTGTTGACTAGCATAGGGGTACTGCTGAACCTTAATCATAGCCGGATCGGCCAGATTCAGGTACCGACTTTCATCGATATGGTGGCAATAAAGGCCCTCTGCCGTCCGGTCAATCGCTGGATTCTTTGGCAAAGAATACGTTTCACCAGCCAAAAAAGCCTGGTAGTTATCTTCAGCAAAGTAACTGTCCTTGGCTGGACCATACTTTTGCAAAAGTTCCGCCACGGCATCCGAATAGGATAATTTCAGCAATTGCATATATTGGTCAAGTTGTTCTGTCATGACGTATCTCCTTCTCGTTTTCTGCAAGCTCTTTTCCCCCATCTTACCGCAATAATTGTAAAATTTCTGGTCCTTTCTCAGTTTTACCAAAATTTTCCCTTGAAAAATCAGCAGAATCTTAAATATTTTTTATCGGCAACAAAAGATCCGCCAAAGTCGCGCCCAGACTAATTTTATAGATGAATTTTAACCAAGAAAAGGCTCACACTTTTCTCACTTTTCTCTAATTAATCCTTGACAGGCGAGAAAATATTCATTATGCTGTTGTCAACAAGTTGGCAAACAGCCAATGTTAATCAAAAAACGATGATCGGAAATTTTAGTTGACTTTGTTTTCACAGAAAAGCTGGATGTTAATTCGTGAGAACCGGCCAAACAAACCAACTAAATCGTGCCCGTGAGTTATCTTTCGAAATGAGTAGAAAGAATCGGTCAATGGCCCGTTACCGCCAAAGTCTTTTTTGACTTGCTAAGCTAGGAGTGTGCAAACCTTCTAGGAACTGAGGTGGTACCGCGCAAAAACGCCCTCTGACAGAATGATTTTCTGTCAGAGGGCGTTTTTTATTTGATTTATCGGCTAGAGGAGAACAGATTATGACAACCACAACATTTTTTCAAAACCAATTTTACGGTAAGAGCATTTTGAAGGAGACTGATTTATCAGTCAACGAACTAAACTACTTGGTCGACTACGGTTTGCACCTTAAGGGACTGGCCATGCAAAACATTCACACCAAGCTGTTGGCCGACAAGAACATCGCCTTAATTTTTGAAAAGAATTCAACGCGAACCCTATCAGCCTTTACCACGGCCGCCAACGAACTTGGTGCCCATCCCGTTTTCTTGGGCAAGGATGAAATCCACTTATTCCACAAGGAATCGATTGAAGATACCGCTAAGGTTTTGGGTTCCATGTACGACGCCATTGAATTCCGTGGCTTCCGCCAATCAAGCGTCGAAGCTTTAGCTAAGTACTCCGGCGTTCCCGTTTGGAACGGCCTCACAGATGACTGGCACCCAACGCAAACCATCCCCGACTTGATGACCATCAAGGAAAACTTCGGTCACTTGGCCGGCTTAAAGGTTGCTTACCTCGGTGATGGTCGCAACAACGTTGCCCACTCGCTGCTAGTTGGCTGT
Organism: Fructobacillus cardui; assembly: GCF_963580785.1. Classification (NCBI taxonomy): domain Bacteria; kingdom Bacillati; phylum Bacillota; class Bacilli; order Lactobacillales; family Lactobacillaceae; genus Fructobacillus; species Fructobacillus cardui. The sequence goes on from NZ_CAUZLS010000003.1 coordinate 134,413, forward strand.
GCGATGGTCGGCGTTAACGTTGCCATTGTTAGTCCGGAATCATTGCAACCGGCTGCTGAAGTCTTAGAAATTGCCCAGGGCTATGCCAAGGAAACCGGCGCCGAAATCACCATCACTTCTGATTTGGCCACCGGTCTACAGGATGCCAACGTTGTCACCACCGACGTTTGGGTTTCTATGGGTGAGGATAACTGGAAGGAACGAATTGACCTACTCCTTCCCTACCAGGTCAACATGAACGCCTTGGCCATGACCGGCCACCTCGATGACGGTCAATTGATTGTCCTACACTGCTTGCCTGCCTTCCACGACCTTCGTACCGAAGTTGGTAAGGAAGTTTACGTCAAGTACGGTCTCAAGGAAATGGAAATCACCGACGAGGTCTTCCAAAGTGAATACGGCCGCCAGTTCGATGAAGCCGAAAACCGCAAGCATGGTATCAAGGCCATGATGGCCGCCACCCTTGGCACCCAATTTATTCCAAAAATTTAAAGCCATTGATTGGCTAAGCGGGAAAATGACCCACGCGGCCTGAATCCCTACCTACTAACACAGAAAGGAAGCTTGCTATGAATGCCGCGATTACAGGCGTGACCGGTTATGCCGGCATGCAACTTTACGCCCTCTTACAAGAACACCCCGAAGTCGAAACCATCAACGTCTACCAACACGATTTAGACGATGCCATCCCCCTTGTCGACCTCAACCCCCGTTTGAACCTTCCTCATCCCCAGCTCGCCTATCCATACGATAGCCAAGAAATCATGGCCAACAACGACCTGATTTTCCTAGCGACGCCGGCCGGAGTGGCCATCAACTTGGCCGAACCTTTCTTGAAGGCCCACTTCCCCGTGATTGATCTTTCCGGCGATTTTCGCCTGAAGGACCCAGCCGAATATGAGAAGTGGTATCATCTCAGCCCAGCCAAGGAAACTGATTTGCAAAACGCATACTACGGCCTGGCCGACATCTACGAAAATCCGGGTGCCTCATACATCGCTAACCCTGGCTGCTACGCAACGGCAACCCTCTTGGGACTAGCCCCCGCTGTCATGGGCGATTTGATTGAACCCGACTCAATCGTTGTGGATGCCAAATCAGGATTGTCCGGTGCCGGCAAGTCACTGAGCTCGTCATCACACTTTAGCCGGTCGAACGAAAACCTGCAAATTTACAAGGCGAACCAGCACAAGCATATTCCAGAAATCTTGGCCGAGCTCAGCAAGTGGAACCCCAAGGTGCAACACCTGCAATTCATGACCACCCTGGTACCAATCGACCGCGGGATCATGGCCACGATTTATGCTAAGGTTAAGCCTGATATTGACGAGATGGCCATCCTCAACTACTACCATGACCTCTACGACGAGGATCCATTCGTCCAAATTTGCGACGATTACCTGCCCGACATCAAGTCGGTCATCGGAACCAACAACTGCAAGATTGGCCTGACCTTTAACCCCGTTACTGGTTACCTAACCATCGACGCCGTCATTGACAACATGCTCAAGGGCGCAGCCGGTCAAGCCATCCAAAACATGAACCAGTTACTAAACTACCCAGTAACTGCTGGACTGGAATTAACGGCATTGGCCTTTTAAGAATTTGGGGCAGCATGAAGCCAAATAAAACTTCTGCTAAACCACAAAGAGGTCACTTAGACCCTTTCATCATCCCACCAATCTTGCCAGCACCTAGACCAAAACCAACACAAACACCCCCCCTTTTTATATAGAAGAAAAGGAGAACTTCTTATGCAAGAAATTGACTTTACCTGGCCCAAAGGTTTCCAAACGGGCACGGCCCATGCGGGCTTTAAAGAAGACCAGCAACTCGACATGGCCTGGATTGTTTCAGACGTTCCAGCCGTAGCCGCTGGCGTTTATACCAAAAACCAATTCCAAGCGGCTCCGGTGCAGTTCACCAAAAACCTGATTAACCAAAACCACGAACTCCAAGCCATCGTGATTAACTCTGGTAATGCGAACTCCTTCACTGGACAGGAAGGCCTGGACCACGCAGATGAAACCCACCAATTGGCTGCTAATAAATTAGCTATCGACCCCGACCTCGTGGCCGTTGCCTCTACCGGTGTCATTGGTAAACAACTGGAAATGAACAAAATTGAAAACGGCCTGGACCAATTAGGTTTGGCCCCCGAATCAGACATTGCCCACGCCATTTTGACAACCGATTCCTGTGAAAAGAAAACAACGGTTTCCGTCATGATTGCTGGCCAACCCGTGACCATTACAGGAATTGCCAAGGGTTCTGGCATGATTCACCCAAACATGGGTACTACCTTAGGCTTTGTTACCACGGATGCCAACATCACGGGTGAAGCCCTCCAAGGCCTTCTGTCTGATTTGATTCAATCTTCCTTCAACCAAATCACGGTCGATGGCTGCATGTCCACCAACGACATGGTCCTTGTCCTCGCTAATAGCCAAGCGGAAAACGCACTGCTTGACCAAAGTGCGGCCCAGGCCGACAACTTGGCTGATTTTAAAGCCGGACTAAAGGCAGCTCTGGTTGCCTTGGCCAAGATGGTTGCCCAGGATGGCGAAGGATCCAACAAATTTGTCCAAGCAACCGTTGTCAACGCTGCTTCAGTAGTTGAAGCCAACCAGGTTGCCCGGGCTATCGTCGGTTCCAACCTGATCAAGGCCATGCTCTTTGGCGAAGAAAACAATTGGGGTCGAATCGTCCAGGCCATTGGCCAAACCCAAGCGCAAATCAGCCCCAACCACCTCGATATTTTCTTGGCCGATGTGCCCCTTGTCAAGGACAGCCAAAAAGTCTTAGCTGACCAAGAACAAGTAGCGGCCATTCTTGCCCAAGATAAAATCGATTTGACCATTGACTTGCACGTTGGCGAAGCAACCGGCCAAGCCTGGGGCTGCGACTTGACCTACAAGTATGTTGAGATTAACGCTGCTTACGAGGGTTAAGACCATGATTGTCATTAAAATCGGTGGCAATGCCATCAGCCAACTAAAAGACGATTTCTTTCACCAAGTCAAGGAATGGACCAAGGAGGGCCAGCAAGTGGTCATCCTGCACGGTGGCGGGCAATTAATTTCTTCCACCTGCGCCTTCTTTGACTTGCCAACAGAAAAGATTGACGGGATTCGCGTCACGCCGCCAAGTGTTCTGGCCTTAACCAGCCACCTCCTGACCAACGTTATCCAGCCTCATTTTCAAAATCAGCTGGCCCAGGCGGGCATTTCGGCCCTGGCCGTGAACCAGGAAGCCGGTCCCCTCTTCACCGCCGACTACCTTGATCAGGATGCGTATGGCGAGGTCGGTGAGGTCACGGGCATCGATGAAGCGGTGTTGGCAGAGGTCAGCCAAGCTGGCAACGGGCAAAACCCCGTCTTATTGGTCAACTCACTCGCTATTGGCCCAAATGGTCCACTGAATGTGAATGCCGACTCAGCAGCTCAGGCACTGGCTACCATGGCATCAGCCGACCAATTGATCCTCTTAACCGATGTCCCCGGGGTCCTCGTCAATGAAGAGGTCGTCACGGCCCTTAACCCGCTCAAAGCCACCCAACTGATTGACCAGGAGTTGATTACCGCTGGCATGGTGCCCAAGCTCCAGGCCGCATTTTCCGCCCTGCACCATGGTGTCCACAAAATCACCATCACCAATCACCTTGGCCAAGGAACAAAGTTAGAACTATGATACGGACAAAAAATCGACAATTTTATCTCGCTTTTTTGGGGACTGCAAGCCCAAGCTTTTTTAAGTGCGCCTTCTTGACCACCTAGCGGTAGAAAACGACGAACAAGTCCCTGATTTTTCCATCCTAAAACAGACCAGTAGAACCAACAGGAGGCTTTACCATGACAACGACTATGCATACTTACGACCAATTCCCTTTTGATATCGTAGATGGACACGATGCTTATCTCATCGACGACCAAGGTAAGGAATACCTCGACCTGACTGCCGGTATCGGTGTCTGCAACTTTGGCTACAGCAACCAGCAAATTAAGCAGGCCGTGGCTAAGCAAGTGGAAAAGGTCTGGCATATTACCAACTTATACCAAAACCAGTTAGCAGAAGAAGTCGCAGAAGACCTTTGCCCAGCCAGTTACCAGGCCTTCTTCTGTAACTCTGGGACCGAGGCCAACGAGGCTGCGATTAAATTAGCCCACAAGGCGACTGGCAAGCACGAACTCGTTGCCTTTGACTATGGTTTCCATGGCCGCACCACCGGGTCGCTGTCTGTGACCGGTTATCCCCACATCCAAGAAGGATTTGCGCCGTTAATGCCAGCAGTCAAGATGGTACCCTTTAACGATCCAGCTGCCCTAAATGCCATTACCGAAGACACCGCTGCCGTGATTCTCGAAGTCATTCAAGGTGAAGGTGGGATTAATGTTGGGCAGGCAGACTGGCTCCATCAAGTGCAAGACAAGTGTCATGCAACCGGTACCCTATTGATTATTGACGAAGTCCAAAGCGGCATGGGTCGGACTGGGCACCGTTTTGCCTTTGAACACTACGGTTTGGAACCAGACATGATTACAGTTGCCAAAGGATTGGCTAATGGTCTGCCGGTTGGGGCCCTCCTCGCCAAGGAAAGTGTTGCCAAGCACTTCCAACCCGGCGACCACGGCACGACCTTTGGTGGCAACAAGGTCGTAATGTCCGCCGCGAAAGAAGTCCTGAAGCAGCTGAACCCAGAATTCTTAGCCACAGTCCAAGCCAAGGGTGACTGGCTCTTTGACCAACTGGAACAAAAGCTCAGCCCGCTAGAAGTCGTCACTGGTATCAGTGGTGCCGGCTTAATGGTTGGTATCCATTTGGCTGATTCCCTGCCCGTTGGCCAGGTCATTCAGGCCCTCCAAAAGGAAGGCATCTTAACCCTCTCTGCCCGTGGCAACACGTTGCGTCTTTTGCCACCATTGATTGTAGATCAAGACGATTTAGCCCAAGCCATCGATCAAATCAGCCAAATCATTCAACAACTGAGTAATGCTGACCAAGCCGCTGCCGTTAAATGACCTTCGTGGTCATTTTTTATTTTTTGGCAATTTTCTGATGGATTTAAGGTTTAAAATTTTCGTCCGCAAAGATTTGATTAGCTCATCTGAACTCAAACTATTTCGTCAAAAAACGTCAAGTTATTTTTTTAACAAGATAAAATTCCCCATTGTTTTATTTTTTTGACGAAATTTTTTTAGAATCATTTTCCTTTTCATAAAAATCCCCAAAACGCCAAATTTTCACCTTTTTCATAACGCTTCCTCCTATCTAACCCCAGAGCAAATGTTATATTTCCTAACAAAAATTCTTTTCGCATAATTTTTTCATTCTATTATAGACGAAATCGCAACGAAACACAGACTTATATTAGGAATTGATGATAATTGTTCGTTTGAATCTAAGATTCAAAGTAGAAGGAGGATGCTTATGGAACAACCTATTCAGGAGACCGAGGTGAACCAAGACGGAACCAAGCGCTCCTTGAGCAACCGTCACGTGCAAATGATTGCCATCGGTGGTACCATTGGAACCGGACTTTTCTTAGGTGCGGGCTCAACGATTTCAAAATCAGGCCCCACGATTTTACTTCTCTACGCCGTATTAGGTACGCTCTTTTTCTTCATGATGCGCGCCATCGGTGAAATGCTTTACTCACAACCCGACCAACACACCTTCGTTGGTTTTATTTCTAAGTATTTGGGCAAGGGTCCCGGAGTCTTTGCCGGTTTGACTTATTGGCTGGCACTAATTTTCGCCGGCATGTCTGAATTGACGGCCATTGCAACCTACGTCAAGTTCTGGTTTCCAACCTGGAACACGGCTGCAATTGAAATCTCTTTCCTCGCCGTCTTGGTTTTGCTAAACATCTTAGCAGCCAGGGCCTTCGGTGAAACGGAATTCTGGTTCGCGATGATCAAAATCATCGCCATCATTTCCTTGATTGTAACCGGAATCTTCATGGTCATGACCGGTTTTAAGAGTCCTGGTGGGGCCGAGGCTAGCTTTTTGAACATTTTCCATAACTTTAGCCTCTTCCCTAATGGTTTCCAAGCCTTCCTTGGCTCCATCCCAATGGTCTTCTTCGCGATGGCCGGGATGGAATTCGTTGGCATCACCATTGGTGAAACCAAGAACCCTCGTAAGGTTTTGAAGAAGGCCATTAATGAAACGGTTTACCGGGTCTTGTTGTTCTACATCGGTGCCTTGATCATCATCATGTCCATCATGCCATGGACGAGCATCACTGCCGGTAACAGTCCATTCGTTCAAGTCTTCAAGTTGGCTGGTTTGCCAGCAGCCGCAGCCGTGATTAACTTCGTGGTTTTGACTTCTGCTTCCTCAGCTTTGAACAGTGTTCTCTTCTCAAGTGGTCGACACCTCTACCAGCTTTCTCGCGAACTAGATTGGAAGCCATTGGCTAAGATTGCTAAGGCTGGTATTCCAGCACCTGCCATTCTCTTCTCCGGTGCACTTTTGCTCTTCGCACCTGTGATTGCTTCCATCCCATCCATCAACGATGCCTTCCAGTTCGTTACTGGTGGTGCCAGTGACCTTTACTTGGTGGTTTACTTGATGACGATGGTTGCTCACCGACGCTTCCGCGTTTCACCGGAATTCATGCCGGATGGCTTCAAGATGCCTTGGTATCGTTACACGAGTCCAATCACCATCGGGGCCTTTGTCCTCGTCTTCTTGTCACTTTTCGCTAATCCAAACGACGTTATCCCCGCTACCGGGGCTATCATTTGGGTTATCGTCTTCGGTGGCTACTGCTACTTACGCTTCCGCAACCAAGAAATGGCAACAATTTAATTCACTGTGTTTAGTTAATCAAAGTGTCCGGATTCACACGGGCACTTTTTTTGTTCGTTTAAATCAGCTTCCTTCTATTTATATAGGGTCCTTTCTCTTGCCAAAAACGTGTACCAATCCCCTGCTCTTGCCGTTAATTCAAACCGATTCTACACTCCGAGATTGTTAATCTGCTGATTTGATAAAAACTGTTTAAATTTATCCAAAACTCAGGTTTCAGTAAGAGGCTTTGTGGTAAACTGATTTTGACGATGAATTCTAACCTATCTAAGGCTAAAGCACCGCCAGATGTCGCCTGGCCCTTCTTTTTCAAGAAACGGGCGGCTCTTGTTTATTATTACAAACCGTAACCGAATGCCTATGGGTATTCGGTTGCGTTTTGCATTCCAGAAATACTAGGAGAGATTATGCTTGACATTTTTAAAGCCATTATTATTGGTATTGTCGAAGGATTAACAGAGTTCTTGCCAGTCAGTTCGACTGGCCACATTGATTTGGTGAGCCAATTCGTCCAAATCAGCCAAGGTAAAGATTTTGAAAACATGTTTGAATATGTAATTCAATTCGGCGCCATCATGGCTGTTGTGATTTTGTACTTCAGCAAGCTGAACCCATTTAGCGCCAAGAAGACAGTGCGAGAGCGCCAAGACACTTGGGTCCTCTGGTTCAAGGTCATTATCGCCTGCCTTCCATCAATCATTATTGGCTTGCCATTGAATGATTTCATGGATGAGCACTTGCACAAGCCAGCCGTGGTGGCGACTGCTCTGATTGTCTATGGTATCTTGTTCATCGTGATTGAAAACATCTACAAGAACAAGGCCCCTAAGATTAGCAGCTTAGCAAACATTGGTTACAGCACAGCCTTCTTTATTGGTTTGTTCCAGGCTTTGTCAATCGTGCCTGGTACAAGTCGTTCAGGGGCAACCATCTTGGGTGCCATCATCTTGGGTGCCAGCCGTTACGTGGCCACTGAATTTAGTTTCTTCCTGGCTATCCCAACTATGGTTGGGGTTACCATCCTCAAGGTTGGTTCTTACCTCTTGAAGGGCAACACCTTCACGGGCGAACAATGGGCCGTTTTAGCAACTGGAACTTTCGTTTCTTTCATCGTTGCCGTCGTTGCCATCAAGTGGTTGTTGAAGTTCGTGCAAACACACGATTTCAAGGCCTTTGGTTGGTACCGAATCATCATTGGTTTGATTGTCTTCGCCGTGATGTTTATGTAATTTGATCTTGAAAGTCCCCGCTTGGGGGCTTTTTTTATGCCCAAAATTTATAGAAAATCAGCTTAGCCGCCGGCCTTTCAAATACAAAAAAACCAGCAATTGCTGGTTTTTTGACTAATTTATTGGTTGTGAACGGCCTTAATAACCTCTTTAACGAGGTAAAAGGAACCCGTCGCCAAGATAACATCGTTCTCCTGGTCAAAGTGTTCCAGCGCATATTGGGTTGCATGAGCCGGATTGACAATCGTCAACACCCGCTTTGCATCGGTAAACTTCAAAAATTCTTGGTACAGGTCCTCAGCGGCTAACTGTCGGTCTTGGTTATCCGGCGTGGTCACGATGAAAGTCGTATCGTTCAAGGCACACAGGTCTTGAACGCAAGTTAGCGTATCCTTATCCGCCAAAAAACCGACAATCAGGACCTTGCGCCGGTTAGCAAACGAGCCCTGCACGGTTTCAATCAGGGCGTTAATCCCATCAACGTTATGAGCCCCATCGACAATCACCGGCCGGGGTTCTTCTTGCAAATATTCAAAGCGTCCGGGCATGTGGGCCGTGGCAATCCCTGATTTTAAGGCGGCCAATGGGATTTGACTGACACCATCGATTTGGGACAGGACCTGCCAGGTGGCAATAGCCGTCTGTAAGTTACCCAATTGGTAAGACCCCTGTAAGCCCAGGTGGATGTCCTTAATTTCCTGACCACCAACCGTGACGGCGACCGTTCGCTTTGTGCCGCTTTCTGCCACCTGGTTAAGTTCGACCATGGTGGCTGAAAAGACCCGATTGCCCCGCTCTTGGGCAATTTCTGTCACTACCTCATCGACCTCCGGCCGTTGTGACGCATAGGAAATAATGGTTTCACCCTCGCGGACCATCCGCACCTTGGTTTGGGCGATGGTGGTTAAATTATCGCCCAAAATCCGCATATGGTCCATGCCAATCCGAGTCAAAATCGTGTAGTCTGAGCGAGGAATCGCATTGGTTGCATCCAACTCGCCGCCAAGGCCGGCCTCCAAGACCAGGTAGTCTGGGTTCTGGCGAATGTAAAAGGCCATGGCCGTTAAGAAGGACGCCTCAAAACTAGAAATTTCAGTCAGCAAGTTCACTCCGTGATTGTCCAAGACGGCCAACAAATCAAAGAAGGCTTGGGCAAAATCAGCCTCCGCAATTGCATCCCCATTCCAGGTAATCTCTTCTCGAATTTCAAACAGGTGCGGACTGTTAAAACCGGCAACGGTCAGCCCACTGGCCACCAAGAAGTTTGTCACCATCTTTCCGGTCGAACCCTTACCGTTCGTGCCGGCCAAGCGCATAACCTTGCTTGAAAGGCGGTCAAAGCCTAACCAACCAATAATTTGGCGCAAGAAAGCCACTCGGTCAATTTCTTCCTTGTACTTCATCCCGGCCGGAATGCTCTCCAGGATGGCCAACGCCTGTTGATAAGTTTGGTCTTTATCTATGCTTTTCACCGTGACCTCCTGTGTTTTCACTGGCTAGACGAACTGCAAACCGCTTGCGCTGCTACTCAACTGACTGGACGACCTACAAACTGCTTGCGCTGCTGCTCAACTGACTGGACGAACTACAAACTGCTCACGCTGTTGGTCAACCGAATCAGCACCAGTCATCAACTTATCTAGCTGGATTGCAACCGCAGCCGACAGCCCAATTCTGTTTTTTTCAGCGACACTTATGCCTGTTGCAAAAAGAGACTTTGCTTGGCCAAATCACCCTTGAACTCACCCATATAGTAGGTCGTTTCCGTGATGTTGCCGACACTGCGCACCCCACGCATTTCCATGCACATGTGACGGGCACGGACAACGATGGCAATCCCCTTAGGGTGGATTAGCTCGTCTAACTTCTGGGCAACCTCAGAGGTTAAGCGTTCCTGAACATTGGGCTTCTTAGCAACGTGGCCAATCAACCGGGGCACTTTACTCAAGCCGACAATCTTCCCGTCATTCGGGATATAGGCCAACGAAACCTCGCCAAAGAATGGCAAGAGGTGGTGCTCACACATTGAGTAGAAAGGAATCTTCTTGACCGTGATGACTTCCTGGTCAACATCGTCTTCTGTTGAGTCAAAGACGGTAAAGTTGGTGAAATCAGTATTGACCGCGCCAAAGACTTCGGCATACATCTTAGCTACCCGCTCTGGCGTTTCCAACAAGCCCTCTCGGTTCACATCTTCGCCGACCGCCGTCAAAATGGTCCGCACTGCATCTTCAATAATTTTTTGATTTTTACTATCCATGGTCTTTTCCATTAATTAATATTCTAATTTTTCAGCAACAACTCGGACCGCCTGGTCGGCCGGTAAAGCCTGACTGGCTTCCTGAAACTTTTGGTAAGCGGGCTCGTCAACATCAAAGAGGTCTAACAGCGGCACTAAGACAAACTTCCGCCGGTAAAGTTCCGGATGTGGGACCTGCAGCACCTCATCATCGATTTGGTCATCCCCGTAGAAAAGAATGTCTAAGTCAATGGTTCGCGGACCCCAGTGAATCTCACGAACACGGTGCAAATCGGCCTCAATTTGATGAATCTTATCTAAGAGGTCGTGGGCCGAATAGGTTGTTTCCACCTTGGCGGCGATATTGTAAAAGTCATCTTGCTTGACACCACCAACTGGACTCGTCTCGTAAATTCGTGACACCTGGTCCACCGTGATTTGGTCATCGCCAGCCAACGCCTGCAAAGCAGCATTGATGGCTGCCAACCGGTCGTTCAGGTTACTACCAATACTTAAATAAGTGATCATTGGTCGACACCCCGCTTGCCAGTATCCGTCAATGTAATTTCCACACTATCGAAAATGCCATTGACCGGCACGGCTAATTTGCGAATATTCAGCGACATGGCCTCGATTTCGGCATCGTAGACGGCCCGAATATCATCAAAGATTTGTTGGCCCAAGCGTTCAACGAGGTCAACCTTACTGTCGGCAACGGTCTTTTCGATGATCCGATAGATAGCCCCATAGCTGACCGTATCCGTCAGGTTATCCGTGTAACGCGACTGGTCCGACTGCATTTGACAGGCCAAATCAATTTCGATGTTTTGCCCGATTTTCTTTTCCTCGGCGTAAACTCCGATATAGGAATGAAACTTCATATTATTTAACTTAATTGTCAACATGACACGACCTCATAATGTAAACAGAAAACCCTATTTCTTATCATAAAAATGATGATATTATTAATTGATAGGGTTTTAACGAATTAATTACCATTATACCTTAAAAGTGCCCCTTAATGACCGAAAGAACGAGGAGACTAGCAATGTCCATCAAGCACATTGATCAAGCAACTTTCAACCCATTAATTGCCGGCAGTCAGATGACGATTGCCTTCACTGATTTAACCGCGGACCAAAAAAGCGGCCTGGCCAACTATTTTGCCCAGCACAACCAACGCTTTACCACTCAGGAAAATCAGGACCTACTCCAAATCACCCACCGCGACCTGGAAACAGTGATCGCCGACTTCAAGCAAAACGCAATCATCGCCACGGACGAACTCGAGGCTATCTACAAAGACAGCCAAATCTTTTTCGCGGCCGGTAACCGGTCCTTTGATATTACCGATAAGCCCATGATTCACTCCATCATGAACTTGTCACCCGAATCCTTTTACGATGGCAAGGACCACAACTTAAAGGAATACCTCGGTCGTATCGAAGAGCAAATTGCCATGGGCATTTCCTTCTTTGACATCGGTGGTAAGTCCACCAACCCCAAGGCCGATGACATGAGTGCCGATGAGGAATTCAGCCGAATGGAACCCTACTTGAAGGAAATCAGAAAGGCTTTCCCCGACATTATCCTGTCAGTTGACTCCAACAACCCGATTACTATCGAACGAGCCTTGGACCACGGTGTTCAAGTGATTAATAGTATCTCCGGCTTTGACACGCCAGAAATGCTCGACTTGGTTGAACGCTACCAGGCACCTGTAATCACAACCTACAACAACCGTAACAAGCCAACCGACAATGTCCACCAATCCTTGCTTGACTACCTCGATGACCAGGTCAGCAAACTGAAAGCTCGTGGCTTGAAGGACGAAAACATCATCTTGGATCCAGGAGTCGGCTTTACTTCCCGTTACGAAGGTATCACCAAGGAAGAAATTGCTGCCGAAGACGTTACTAAGATTAAGGCTATTCGGGCCATGGCTGACTGCCGTCTGCCAATCTTGGTCGGCGTTTCCAACAAGAGCTTTATGGGCACGCTCTTCGACCGCGAGATTGATGACCGCCTCATCTCATCTTTGTTGGTCGAATACAACATGGTCATGAACGGTGGTCGGTTGATTCGTGTCCACAACATCGAAGAAACGCGCTTGATGATGGATATTTTCAATACTTTGGCTTTGTAAACTAGGGCAAAACGACAGCCACCGACGTAGCAACGTCTGCGTTAATGCAATCATAGAATCTTGTAAGCCACAGTAAATAGACAGTCGCTAACGTGGTCATATCCACGTCAACGCGGTCACAGAACTCTGTAAGCCAAAGCCAATAGACAGTCACCAAAGTGGCTGTCTATTTTTTGTGCACAGAAAAAGACGAACCAGACCGCCATTGCAGCAGGGTTCGTCTTTATTTTGAAGTCATAGAAGCTGATTTTCCAGAGTCCAGACCATTCTTTTATTGGTTAACAATTTGTTGGTAACGCTTGGATGTTAGCCAGTAAATCACCAGGTAAATCAGAATCACAATCACTGTGACCGTGACCATCACTGAAATAAAAATTGTTGGATCAAAGAGGCCCAAAGTCTTGAAGACCGTCTTCAAGATTGGGAAGGCAAAGAAGGCGTTCAACACCAGTAACAAGAGTGGCAAACCGAAGAGCAAGCGGATTTGGCGGTTAATCATTTGCTTGGTTTCCGCCAAGCTCAGGCCAATTCGTTGCATCTTCTTAAAGTTTTGCCGGTCAACCATTCCTTCGGCGACTTGCTTGTAGTAAACAATCAAGACCGTGGTAAAGGTTAACACAACAGCCGTTAAGACTCCAACGAAGACCAAACTACCAAAGACAGTTTCGATGCTTTGCACAGCGTCGGCTCGGTCCATGACCTGGCCACCCGTCTGTTGGAAAATCTTAGTCAAGTCTTTGCTAAAGGAAATTTCGTTGTTTTTAGTCCCTTTAACATCGTAGGCATAAATATAGTTAACCGCATCTGGCATCGCAGAGGCCCCTACTTGTTCATCAGCGGTCGCCGGTACTTGGATATCCTTCAAGAAGGCATCTAACTGGCTTTGCTGGTTCACGACCAAGTAATAATAGCTTGGACCGGATGGTGCAGTTGAATCAGGTGAGGTAAGTTGACCGATAGTCTTCACCTTATAGGCCTTACCACCAATTTGTAGTTGTGTTGGCACCTTTTTCTGGCGGGCGGCATAAATACCAACCTCATCACTGGCCAATGAAACGGATTTTCCTTGCCACTTTTGCAAACTTGCTGTCGTCATGGCCCGGAAAGCTGGCGTCGACATGATGTCACCTGTACCAGTAAAGCGACTCAACTTTCCCTGGCCACTCACGTTCACCAAAGTGGCGCTCGTTGCTTCCAGTTCGTGACTAGCGCTCAAAGTTAAGTTGTGCTGTTGGGCGCTCTGTTGAACCTGATTTAACTGGTCCTGTGACAACGCCTGGGTACTCGTAATCGTTGTATCGTAAGGCAGGTACTGGCCAAACTTGCTGGTTACTTGCTGCATCGAAATCGCTGCCGTCAAGGCCACAACGATGGTCGTGAATAGCAAGGCAACGGTGGCCAAGCCGGCCCCATTGTTCTTCACTCGGAATAAGAGTCCCGAGACAGGAACAAAATGCTTGTCCTGATAGTAGTACTTTTGGTTCTTGCGCAAGCGCTTTAAGAGCCAACCAATGCCGACAATCATCACCAGATAAGTGCCGACAATCACCAGGCCGACCGCCCAGATAAAGGAGAACAGGGCGTTCAAACTTGGCTTCGTTGTCAATGCCAGCCAGTAACCAGCGATTAAGATGACGAAGCCTGTGATACCTAGGAAGGCTTTCGCTTTTGGTTCTTTGGCAACCCTTTGATCGGACTTGGTCAAATTAATCAAGCTTGTCCGGCCGATTTTAAACCCTTCAATTAGGGTCATCAGGAAAAACAACGCTGCGTAAATCAGCCCAACAGTGACCACCGTGTTCCAGTCAAAGGAAACCCGGTAATGCTGACCACCTGCTAACTGATTTAACACGGGGAAGGCAATGAACAGGGCGCCAAATGAAGCTGCCAGTCCGATGACCGTCGTGATGAACCACAGGCCAAGTGACTGCCAGACCACCACCATGAAGCCCTGAAAGCGCGACATTCCCAACATCGAGAGCGTCCCGATTTGACGTTGCCGCCGACCTGAGACAAAGGAATTGGCGTAGAAAATAAAGACTGCCCCAACCAACAGTGACAAGACTAAGCCTAAGACCATCACAGCCTTGATAATCTTGCCATATTCGGAAGTAGCGATGCTATGGTTATTGCGAATGGCGAAGAACATCGCGTTAACCATCAACAAGAACGCATTAGCAAAAATAAAGAGGGCGTAGTGACGAAAATCCTTTTTGAGTGTTTGTAGTGCAAAGCGAAGACTCAACATCTTATTCACCTACTTTCGTCAACTCCGTTAGCTGGTTGGAGATGGCTGACAGGTATTCCTCCTGCGTCATCTCACCCCGGTCTAAGGCAGTTTGAATTCGACCATCCTTGATAAAGAGGGTCTTCTTAGCATAGGAGGCGGACAATGATGAATGAGTGACCATGACGATGGTCTGCCCCGCTGCGTTCACGTCCTGGAAAATTGATAGCATTTCTTGAGCAGTCTTAGAATCCAATGCCCCGGTTGGTTCATCGGCCAAAATCAGTGCTGGGCGCGTAATCAAAGCGCGAGCAGCAGTCACTCGTTGCCGTTGTCCACCAGAAATCTGACTGGGATACTTGTCCAAGAGGTCTTGGATCCCCAGTCGTGGAGCCAATTCGCTCAAGCGACTGTCCATTTGGGACTTAGGAGCCTTGGTCAAAACCAATGGCAAATAAATATTGTCGCGGTTGTTGAAAATGTCCAAAAGATCGAAAGACTGGAAGATAAAGCCGAGGTTTTCTCGTCGGAAAACCGCCTTTTTGCCGTCTGATAAATCAGTGGTCTCCACCCCGTTCAACTTAATGGATCCATTGGTTGGGTTATCAAGGGTGGCCATAATGTTTAACAGCGTGGTCTTACCCGCACCGGACTCACCCATGATAGCGACATAGTCCCCTTCATTAATTGTCAGTGAAATATCCTGCAAGACCTGCTTGTTTTGGCTGTCCGGATAGGACTTCTGTACGTGTGTTAGTTCTAGTATTGCCATTGTTATTCTCCTTTAGTCCAGATTAACATCGCCGGACTGATTCATTAAATGTAAATTAGCGCCATCGCCGTAACCGACATGGTAGGCCCGCTTCATTGAAAGCGAACCAGACTTGGTCTCAGCCTCAACGATTGGCAACTGGCTTTGTTCCACTTCGATATCACCATTTTCATTGGTAACATTGCCACCACCGTCGATGGTCACTTGCTTCAATTCAATGTCACCATTGGTATTGGTTAATTGAACTTGGTTCGTGCTGATATTTTTTAGCTTAATATCGCCATTCTTGGTTTGAATGTCCAACGTTTGCAGCTTGATATTCTTTGGCACCGTGATTTCTAATCGCTGGTCACCAGCTTGAAAGTTATTGGCCTTTCTTGATTTCTTAACCACAACTAACTGCTGATTTTCAACCTTGGTCTCAAATACTGCGTGCTCAGAAGAGTCAGTCTCCTCCACAGCGTACTTGTCACCACTTTTAACCACGATGTCAAAATTATTGGTATCAACTTTTAAGCCTTGAACATTTTCATTTGTCAGCTGACTTTTTTCTGGGCTGATATCGTGCGTTTCCGTTTTGACGTGAGATAAGTCACGCGTCAGCACCCTGGCAAAATCAATTTCTCCAGGCTTGGCTAAGACAAAGGAAACACTGGACAGCACTACCCCAACGCCCATCAAAAAGACACCTAATTTTAACGATTTTTTCATTATCTTAAATCCTTTCCCAAAGTTGTACAAGCCAACGACTCAGAGCAACAATGCCCTGAATCACCTTTTTCGTGACAAAAATAATACCCGGAATCACCAAGAACATCAGCCCGATAAAGATGATACCCAAGCCAGTAAAGAACAGTCCCGACCAGAAAGTGTGGAACAACGTGAAGAGGCCGTAAATAAAGAAGGCGACTCCCGCGGCCGTGGCCAATAACATCAAAATCGAGAAGAAGAAGATAAGCATAAAGAGTGAAAAGAAGATGCCACCAAAGAATGGTAGGGTTAACGGCAACGTGATGATGATCAAAGCTAAAATCAGAACCCGATAAGCCGTTGTGTGCTGCGACCCATAGGGCGGCACTTGTTCACCATTTTCGGTATAATAGTCAGTTTTAATTTTTGTTGCTAACTCTTCCGGTGTGCCTAGGCTTTCAACCGCCTCTGCATCGGATAATCCGCCATCCTCAAGGTATTCACGATAATACTCTAAGATATCGTCTTTTTCTTTTGTTGGTAATCCTTTAAGTGCTGCTGCTAATTTTTCTAAATAGTTCATGTTACTCTCCCAAAATGCCGTTCACCTGCTCAACAAAGGTCTGCCACTCTTTTTTCGCGTCAGCCAGTTGTGCCTCTCCCTCTTTCGTTAACTGATAGTATTTCCGGGTTCGTTCATCAAAGATTGCCGACCGGGTGGTCACAAAGCCTTTTTGTTCGAGCCGTCGTAAGATGGGATAGGTTGTTGAATCAGAAATCGGAATGACTTCCTGTATTTTTTTTGTGATTACGTAGCCGTAAAGTTCTTCTTCGGACAATGTCTGTAAAACAACCGCCTCAAGAACCAGATTCGGAATCTTTATTTTCATCATCATACTCCTTAACATCTAATACTATACGTCATATAATATAGTTTGTCAAATAGGTTGAAACAATTTTTAAATACTTATTTCTTCAATTTTGAAGAAATAATGCTATAAATCACCATTTATAAGGTTTATTTCATCCAGCCATTACCTTCATGACAGCACAAAAAAAGCCAGCACCATCGGTGATGGTGTTGACTTCTGGCAATCATGATAATCAAACAGACAATTATCTTGATTACATATAGTACTAGCAAACATGTTCATACAGATGAAGACCCAATTCAGCAAATTATTCAAAAATACAAAGCCATTAAAAAAAATTGGGCCCACTCTGTTCCGATTTTTAATCATCCCCATTCAATAAAAATTATGGAATCGCTTCATCTTATCCTAACGGCTTTTTTCGATCCTCTGGCCGGCCTAACGCCCCATACTGCAAAAATAATTGGAGTCCTTCAATTTTTTGCTTACTCAAATTTTCTTCCATTTTTCCCAGATAAGTAAAGACCCACGAAGCGACCATCAACATCACGTCATCACTTGCGGGCGTATTGATTTCCCCACTTGCTCGACCCTTTTTAATCAAAGTCGATATCAAAGACATTTGGGTATTGTATAAGTAATCGTAAACAATTTTGGAATGCTTAATCACTCGCTGAAATTCATAAAAAATATTCTCGCCCAAAAGTCGTTCACACTCTTTCTTCTCCTTTTTAAAGGCATTAATAACCTTGGCAAAAGTGGCATCTGAACCATCTGCCATCTCAATAATCGGCTTAAATCGGGTTTTATAAAAGTCCAAAACGACTTGCTCGGTTAGCTCCTCTTTTGTCGGAAAATACTTATACATAGTAACAATCGAAATATCTGCTTTTGAGCTAACGCCTTTCATACTGGTAGCCCGAATACCCTGGTGCGTCATCAAGTCAGTGGCAGCAGCTAAGATTTTCTGCCGGTTTAATTGTTTTAATTCTTCTCTTTTCACAGGGGTTTGTCTCCTTGGTCGATAATTTATTTTATTATAGGTGACTTTATTTGCAATAAAAGGTTTAATATAGCTTAACAATATTAAAGTTTATTGTGAAAGGACACGTATGGCATATTTAGAATTAAAGAACATTAGGAAATCCTATTTCCTCGGAAAGGAAGAATTTCCGGTCTTAAAAGGCATCGATTTAAACTTCGACCTTGGCGACTTCGTTTCCATCCTGGGTGAATCAGGTGGTGGTAAGTCAACACTGATGAACATCATTGGTGGGCTGGACCGTAACTTCTCTGGTGAAGTTTTAGTCAAGGGCAAGTTGCTCGACCACAAGCAAGAAAAGGAATTGGACCGTTACCGTCGAGAAACGATTGGCTACATTTACCAGTCCTATAACCTGGTTTCACACTTATCCGTCTTAGACAACGTCTTAGTTTCATTAGACATGACGACGCTAAACAAGAAGGAACGTGAAGACCGCGCCAAGGAACTCTTGCAAAAAGTTGGCTTGGAAAAGCAAATCAAAAAGTATCCAAATCAGCTGTCTGGTGGACAGAAGCAACGAGTAGCCATCGCCCGTGCCTTGGCCTCTGACCCGAAGGTCATCATTGCCGATGAGCCAACCGGTGCCTTGGATGCCGAAAATACGCTCGAAGTATTGGAATTATTAAACGACATCGCCAAAGAAGGTCGTTTGGTTATTACCGTTACCCACTCACAGGCCGTTGCCGATGCCGGTACGCGAATTGTGCGTTTGGCTGATGGCCAAATCGAGTCTGACGAGCGTCTCAAGCCAGCCTTTGAAACGGCCGATAAAGAAATGCTTGGTTCTCGTCCATTGCCTTTGATGGCTAGTATGCGAACAGCCGCTAAGCACTTTAAGTACAACATCAAGCACAATTCATTGATTATCTTGGGAACTGCCATTGGTTTGTTTGCCGTGGTCTTGTTCTCAGGACTTGGAAATGGAATTTCCGGCTATATTGGTGATCAGATTGCCAAGGTAGCCAACCCACAGTCAGTCACCGTTTCTCGTTATAGTAAAGAAACTGACGGCGAATCAAGCGCTGCCACCCTTCTTGGTGGTGGCAGCACGGAAGCCTTTACTGCTGACCAAATTAAGCAAATCAAAGACGCTTCCCACGTGTCAAAGGTTGAAAACTCTTATAACGCTTCCAATGTCAATACAACCTACAATGGCAAGTCAACAACCGTCACATCATTGACCAACTGGACCTCACAAAACACAATCGACTCAATCAAAGCCGGTCGCGCTCCGAAGACTAATGAAGTCCTCTTAGATGAAACAACCGTGACAAAGCGTCTTGGCTTCAGTAACTACAAGGATGCCATCGGTAAGGAAGTCACTTTGACTTACCAAGTCCAAAATGGGCAATCCGCTACTCCCGTGACATTCACTGCTAAGATTTCTGGTGTGACAAAGGCTAACAGCCAAGGTATCCCGCAAGCTTCTACAAGCACACGGACAATCGAAGCAGCCATGGAAAAAGCCGGCTTATCAACTGCCCCAAGCACATTGAGCTTGAAGGTTGACGATATGGACAACGTCAAGGCAACCACGAAGAAGATTGACGACATCAAGGATGGTTCTTCTAACCGCCTTTACAAGACTTCTTCTGTTATGAGCATCATTGACCAAGCTCAGACTTACGTCAACTTGGCAACTAACGTTTTGGCAACCATTGCAGGTATCTCATTGATTGTTTCAGCATTGATGATTATCGTCACGATGTACATGTCAGTTTCTGCCCGGACTAAGGAAATCGGAATTCTCCGTGCCATCGGTGAATCAAAGGGTGATATCCAATGGTTGTTCATTACTGAATCATTGATCACTGGTCTGATTTCAGCAGTCTTTGCTACTGGTTTGGCCTTCTTGGCCGAAGCTGGGGTCAACGCTGCCTTGAAGGGCACTGCTGATTACGCCTTCGTTCAAATTACTGTCGGCAATGTGACGACAGCGTTCGTCTTAGCAATCTTGATTTCATTGTTGGCCGCTATGCTGCCAGCCCGTCGAGCTTCTAAGTTGAACCCAATCGATGCATTGTCAGCTGACTAAGCTTTCATCATTGAATAGATAAATAAATAATATGAAACCTCAGAATTGAAACATAATTCTGGGGTTTTTGTTATGGGCAAATTTGGGCTACAACCCTAGACTAGTTTTATATTTTTTTATCGATTTTTCTTAATATGAATGACAAGTCAGCTAAATCATAATGACGGAATCTATTCGACCCATTAATTGATTTTCGATGTCAAAAAGCATAAAATGACATCGAAAGGAGAAAGTGACATTGAAAAATTTTGATTATCAAACACTCAATCACCTTGTTATTTCTCCAGAAATGATTAACAAAATGAATCAGATTTTTGAATTACGTGGTAAACTCACTGGCTTAAACAAAGTAAAAACACCCATTTTAGATCGTTTAGTCGAAGTTGCAAAAATTCAAAGTACAGATTCTTCTAATCGAATCGAAGGCATCTACACTAGTGATACCCGGCTGAAGCAATTAGTTGAAAAGAAAACCTCACCGCATAACCGAAGCGAGGCTGAGATTTCTGGGTACAGGGATGTTTTAGAACTTATCCATGAAAGTTACCCTTACATTCCGGTTTCTGGGAATACGATTTTAACCCTACACAAACGCTTACTTAGTTTTACAGAAAGTACTTGGGGCGGTCATTTCAAAGACATCAATAATCAAATCATCACGCAATACGCTGATGGTTCAACCAAAGTCAGGTTTACTCCGCCTGCAGCTCACATGACCCCCACACTGATTGAAGAGCTCTGTACTGACTACAATGAAGCACAACAACTAAATAAATTCCCCACGATTCTCCTTTGCGGTGCCTTTATTTTTGATTTTGTTTCGATTCACCCTTTTAGAGATGGCAATGGACGCATGTCGCGCTTATTAATGCTGTTAACCCTGTATCAGTCACAATTTGATGTGGGCAAATATATCAGTATCGAAGCACTAATTGAAAAAACAAAGAATGATTACTACGAGTCTTTAGAAAATAGTTCTACAGGCTGGCATGAAAATACTAACGATTATGCGCCGTTTCTCAATTACTTTTTAAGCGTCGTACTGCAAGCATACCGTGAATTAAACGAGCGAATTACTCTTTCAGAACAGGATAAAACGTCTGCAGAAGAGCTCATTCTACAAACATTGCAGGATCAATTAAAGCCCCTGTCAAAATCCGAACTTATTTCACTTATTCCGACGTACAGTAAAAAGACGATTGAAAGAGCCTTACTGGAATTGAGAGAAGCGAATAAAATTCAGATGACTGGTGTCGGACGTTCAACAAAATATATTCTAATTGGGTAAAAATAATCGTCCAGCTTTTACCAACACCAGTTATTACTTTAAATGAACGACAAAAAAGCACCAACCGCAATCGGTTGGTGCTTTTCCATGTTCTCGTAAAACGATAATGTAAAGATTAACGCTTTGAGAATTGTGAAGCCTTACGGGCCTTCTTCAAACCTGGCTTCTTACGTTCCTTCATTCGAGCATCACGGGTCAAAAGACCAGCTTGCTTCAATGCAGAACGGAAATCTGGGTCAACAGTGAGCAAGGCACGGGCGATACCGTGACGAGTGGCTCCAGCTTGACCAGAGAAACCACCACCATTAACGTTAACCAAAACGTCATAGTTACCCAATGTATCTGTAGCGTTGAATGGTTGCAAAACAACTTCACGCAAGTTAGGGAAAGGAATGTAGTCTTCGATTGACTTGCCATTCATAGTGATGGCACCGTTACCAGGAACCAAACGGACCCGAGCAACTGAGTTCTTACGACGACCAGTTCCGGCATATTGTACTGCTGCAGTCATATTATCGGCACTCCTTTCTTAGACCAACTTGTTGATGTCAAGTACTTCAGGCTTCTGAGCAGCATGGTTGTGGTCTGCTCCAGCGTATACGTGCAAGTTCAAGCCTTGCTTACGTCCCAAAGATGTCTTAGGCAACATACCCTTGATTGACAATTCCAACAACTTTTCTGGATCATATTGACGGTAGTTACCGGCAGTACGTTCCTTCAATCCACCTGGGTGGTTTGAGTGATGGTAGTAAATCTTGTCAGTTGCCTTCTTACCAGTCAACTTTACTTCACCAGCATTGATGATGATGACATTGTCACCCATATCAACGTTAGGTGTGAAAGTTGGCTTGTTCTTACCGCGCAAAATAGAAGCAACTACTGTTGACAAACGTCCCAAAACGACGTCCTTGGCATCAATAATGTACCACTTCTTTTCGATTTCGCTAGGCTTTGCTAAAAATGTTGTACGCATGGCGCGCTCCTTTGATTAGTTGTTTACATGTCAGGTCGTTCCTTACCTAACTTTTACAATAAGTTTCCGGGGCTTATCGTGAGGTAAACAATACCAACAACTATTATATCCATTAAGGCCGGCACTGTCAATTATTTTCCCGATTTTCTTGCTGGTTTTACATCAAAAAAATCAGTTTTATTCAAGCCCATTTTCTTCAGCAAAGAGCCCAAAGAATTCTAATTTTCAACATTATGTTACAAAGCATTTAATTTAATGTGACAAATAAGTCACAGTCGTGTTATAGTACCTTTAAAGGAGGAATCCGTATGCTACATCTTAGAGATATATGGAAAACAAAACCCTTCTGGATTTTTATCGTCTTAATGAGCTTAATCGTCCTTGGTGGTAACACCGCCATTGCTTCAGTGGGGCCTAGCCCCTTACAGCAGCAGCAAGCCCCCACCAAGGTCGCTCAACCAAGCACACCGATTACAAATACCAATGCTAAACACATCCTGATGAAGCAGGTAGATATCGCAAAAAAACATGCTGAGTAATGTGGGTGTGCATTGGTTTACTTCTGCTATCGACAAAATCCGGATTCAATAATCGAGAACACTGGCTACCCGAACGCTGCCCAGTTTGCTAACAAAGACAAATTGGAGTCCCATACTCTTCTCCCCGTCATCTCCTTTAGTAAACCGTCGGCCTAGCCACGACCCTACTTCTCCTCAATAAACTTTTCAGTTCACTGGCAGCACTGATAAAAAAGGAGCCCCAACCGTGATTCATCGGTTGGGGCTTTTTGTTGTTTGAATTTAAAGGTAAAAAAATTACGATTAATCGCCTGGCCTTCGCTACTAACACCGTTACTGCTTGGCTGTAGGCTATCGACCCGCTAATTAAGCAAAAGTTACTACTTCAGTACCGGCATAGGCGGCTAAACGAGCAGACTTAAAGGTTAATTCCAACAACACTTCTTCTTCAGGGTGTGGGTGGTTCTTCAAGAAAACAGGGTTGGTAAAGTAAGATTGCACATCCTGCCAAGTTTTCTTGGAACGCACCATGGTCACTTGGTTGGATTCGATTCGGGCACCGTTTTCATTCAAAGGCGTCATGATAGCCACCTTGGCGTTCTGGTCCAAATCGGCAATCTTCGCCGTATCTGGTTGTGAAACCAGGTACCAAACATTGGGGCGGTCCGGATCAGCCGCAAAGCCCATAATCCGCAGGCTTGGTTGATCATCCTTGGCCGTTGCCACAAAAATCAATCCTCGAGCAGCCTGAATATATTCTTCAAATAATGTCATGTTAACCTCCGTGTGTCGACTACCATCACTTAATCAGCCAGCAAAAGTGCAAGCTGATTTTTTAAAGCGAAAAATTATCCTAACTCACAAACTATTATACGCTACTTCATCCAAATATAAACCGGCTGCGGGCGCCGTGTAGCGCGCCTGCTCACGGTCCTTGGCAGCAATCAAAGCAGGAATGGCATCAACAGCCCGCCGGCCCGTGCCGATTTCCAGCAAAACGCCAACCATAATGCGAATCTGGTTATACAAGAAGGCGTTCCCCTCAAAGGTAAAGACCAGTTCGTGTTCGTCTTCTTTGACCTCGATTTCGGCCTTCGTGATGGTCCGGACGGTTGTCGCCGTCTGGTTTCCAGAGGCAGCAAAGGTGGCAAAGTCGTGTTCGCCAATCAAATCAGGCAGAGCCTGCTCAATCCGTTTCGGGTCCAAATGCCAGTGGAAGTGGCCGGTATAGCGGCGCTTAAAGGGATCGACATAGTCTTGGGTCGAAACCCGGTAGTAGTAACGCTTCTGGTGGGAAGCAAAACGGGCATGAAAGTCGTCTGAGACCTGGTCCACCTGCTTAATCAAAATGTCCCTGGGCAAAATGGTGTTTAGCCCCTTGCGGACGCCCTCACCCGGAATATTAAAAGGCAGGTCGAAGTGAACGACCTGACCATTGGCGTGAACGCCCGTATCAGTCCGTGAGGCCCCGACAACCTTAATTCGTTCAGCAGGATTCTTGCCCATCTGGTTGACGGCCTTGATTAATTCTCCCTGAACAGTACGGTGGCGTTCCACCCCATTTTTACTTTGTACTTGAAAGCCTAAAAAATCAGACCCGTCGTAAGCGACAATCGCACGATAACGCGGCATCGGCGGCTCCCTTCTTGCTAGTGTTGTTTAATTGATCCATAGTAATCCGATAAAAAGAAGGACAAACAATCCAGTGCCCAAAGCAGCCACTAAGTCTTGCTTGCTAAAGGATAAGACCCGGTACCGTGTCCGATTATCCGCAGATTCAAAACCGCGAACTTCCATGGCATTGGCTAAGTCTAACGCCCGTTGCAAGGCCCCGATAAAGAGCGGAATCAACAGGGGTAAAACGGCCTTCGACCGCTTGATGAGTGACCCGGTGGACAGTGACATCCCCCGCGACTTTTGCGCCTTCATCACCTTATCCGTTTCCAGCATCAGCAATGGCACAAAACGCAAAGCAATCGAGAGCATCAGTGCCAGTTCCGCAACTGGTACCTTAATCGCCTTCAGGGGCTTTAAGAGCGACTCGATGGCACTGGCAATAGCCGTTGGCGGCGTCGTCAGCGTTAGCGCCGTTGACATCAGGACGATCAGGACAAAGCGCAAAACTACATAGAGGGCGTTAATCAAGCCCGGCAACGTAATTTTTAAGAACTGCCAATGGAACAAGACGGGCGTGCCACCAGTAAAGAAGAGCTGGAGGCAGACGGTAAAGATGATAAGCCACATCACGGGTTTAATCCCCCGCCAGTAAAGTTCCAGGCTTTGTCCCGTTAAGACCAACGTTAGGGCCAAAAACAAGGTGGCAAGGGCGTAGGCCGGCCAGGTATTGGCAAAAATTAAGAGAAAGACATAGACTACCGTGACCAAAATTTTGGTTCTAGGATCAACCCGGTAAAGCCAAGCCTTGCCAGGAATAAATTGACCAATCACGAGGTTATTCATCTCGGTCACCTCCCGTCAAAGAATTTGGCATGGTCACCCGGTCCCAATCGACCTGGCACTTAATTTGCTCGGCCAAGTCCGCCACTGATTTTGGCAAATGGTCAAAATGATAACCATGGTCTTCGAGGTCCTTGGCGAAAGCCACTGGCTCCGGCAAGTCCAAGGCGTGGTCCAAGAACCATTGTCGGTCACGCAAAAAAAGCTGGTCGGGGGCTTCGATGGCCGCCACGCGACCGTCTTGCATCACGACCACTTGGTCTGAGAGCGCTAGCACCTGGTCCATCTGGTGAGAAATCAGGACCACCGTCTTCTGGGCGGCCTTTAACTCCTGGAGCAAGTCCAAAAGTTCCTCTTGGCCCTTGGGGTCGAGACCGGCAGCTGGCTCATCAAAAACCATGGCCTGCGGGTCCATTGCTAAAACACCTGCCAGCGCCACCCGGCGCATCTGTCCACCCGAAAGGTCAAAGGGCGAGTGCTGCCAAAATTCTTCCTTCATGCCGACCTGGATTAATGCTTCTTTCGCGAGGGCTTCCGCTTCCTCGTCATTCTTGCCAAAGTTTTTGGGGCCGTACATGACATCCTCTAAAACTGTGCTGGCGAAAAGCTGATTTTCCGGAAATTGGAAAACCATCCCCACTTGCGCGCGGACCGGTCCCAACGCCTTTTCCTTGGTCTTGCTGGTGACAACTTGGTCGCCAACCACAACTTGTCCACCACTTGGCAACAAGAGCGCATTCAGGTGTTGAACCAAGGTTGACTTGCCCGACCCAGTTTGGCCAACAATGGCTGTAATCTGACCGGCTTCAACCGTTAAATTGATATCGTCGAGAATCTGTTTGGCATTTTTCCCGGCGCCATAGTGAAAGCTTAATCCTTCAATGTTGATAGCCATGCTGCCAACTCCTGCTTCGTTAAATACTGATTGGGGGCCTTTGGCAAGGCCTGAGACAGCTGGGATTCAAAAGGTTGGTCTAAACCAAGCTCTTTGAGTGCCTGTCCCTGGACAAAGAGGTCTTGTGGCCGTTGATCAAAGGCTAACTGACCGTCGTTAATGACGACCACGCGGTCCGCCAGGGCGGCCTCCGCCATATCGTGAGTGATGACGATGAGCGTCAATTGGTCCTGATACTGATTTTTCAGGTCTTTTAAAGTCTGCAAAACAGCACTCTTCCCGGCTGGGTCGAGCATGGCCGTTGCTTCGTCTAAAATAATCACCTTGGGCTTCAGGGCCAAAACGGATGCCAATGCGACTCGCTGCTTCTGGCCACCCGAGAGCGTGTGTGGTTCCCGATCGGCAAAATCAGCCATCCCCACCTGCTTCAAGACTGCCTCAATCATCTTCGGCATTTCCTCAGACGGGACCTGGCGGTTTTCCAAACCAAAGGCAACGTCGTCAGCGACGGTAGCGCCGACAAACTGGTTATCTGGGTTTTGAAAAACCATCCCCACCTGGGCACGGGCTTCTGCCAGTGTCTCATGACCAAAGATACTAATCGTACCACTGTTGGCTTCTAAGAGGCCCAGGATTAGCTTGGCGAGCGTCGATTTCCCCGATCCATTATGGCCAACAATCGATAACCACTGGCCCTCTTGGACTTCGAGGTCAAAATCATGAAAGAGTGGGTCCTGGTCTGGGTACCCATAAGTCAAATTGTTAATTGTAATTGCGTTTGTCATTATCAAACATTTTACCATATTTGTAGGCTGAGGGCCGGTCACGGTGCCTTGCTTGGTGACAAGTTTGAAACGAACCAATTTTGATTTGGCTGAGATAGTTGACGAGCGCCACGAAAAAAGCCGACCAGTACGGTCGACTTATTATTCAATCCTTAGGCGGCAGCCCTTAAGGTTTTCGTAGTAGACCGCAATCCCAAGGCTTCGGGCTTAAAGTTCTCGTGGAGCACCACAACTCTTAGGCCTCGGGCTTAAAGTTCCTTTACCAGTTTGCTCGAATCACCGATTTCATTTTGTCTGGGTTCTTTTCAAGGCGGCATTGATTCGGTCCACCTGCGTTTGCTGGTCAACCTTGATAATCAACCAGATCACCAAGTAGGCGGTCACAAAAATCAACCAAAAGTTCAGGTTTAAGATGCCATGGAAGACACCAGCCAACCGATCCGTAAGGACGACCAAGGCAAAGGTCCCCAACAGATGAATGATAATGGCCGCCAAATAAGATAGGCGGTCAATGGTAAAAATCAAAGTTAATAGGCCAATCGCAGCACTCATCAGCAAGACGCCAACGATATCCTTTGTTGTGATTTCAATTGTCTGGACAGAAACCAGCAGGGCCAGTAAGTAGGTTAACGAACCATATTCCATACCACGAATTATTTTTAAGAATATTTTCTTCATTTTGTCTCCTATAGGCCTAAGTGGGCCATCAGGGCCTTCACGTAACGCCGGCTGACTAAGGCCTGATTGCCACCAGCCAATTCCGCCGTCATATTCCCAGAAAAGCTGTTTGACAGCGACTGCAAGTGGTCGAGGTTAATCACGGCGTGCTTGGAAATTTGAACAAAGTTCGCCTGACCCAACCGGTCAACAAAATGTCCTAACCGCTCCTTCGCCAAAACCTGCCGGTTTGTAGTCGTAATCACGAGCTGACCGGCTTCCACATCAATCAAAATCAGGTCAGCGACCTTCAACAAAATAATTTCATCGGCTGTTTTGACCGAGAGAATACCGGATTGAGCCGTCGTTGCCTGTTTGGCAGAAAGCGCCGAGTGGTCACCACTCTCATCTGAGTTTGAATTTGCTGAGTGGGCCGTGAGCTCCTGTGAATACGCCAACAGGGATTGGTCAGCCATTACGACAGACGATTTTAGCGTTGCGTCTGAATTAGCTGCTTCTCTCGATTGGTAGCGCCGCAAATAAGCCAACAAGTTGGTCACCTCTTGGGTAGTTTCTACCGCTTCTACCGTGACCTCCACCTGGTCAGTTTTCATTTGCTGATTTTTTCGAAAATGAACTTCCACTAAGCTTCTCCAACAAATTTTATTTCGTCTTCGCCTGGCTCCCACCGTCGTGCAGAACCTGTGCCAGTAATAAGAGACAACCGATTCCTATTAATCCTAACACAACTAGGTTGCTTTCCAGCCCCGTCAACAAGTGCCCCCATTGGGCCCGAATACCCATTTCTTGGTCAAAGCTCTTGATGACCGTGCTCTGTCCGGCAAAAGAGGATGAAATTGTCTTGTTCATCAGTACCTGGCGAAAAAGCGTCGCCACATAGAAGCTCGGGGTCACCTTCATCATTGTCTGGGCAAAATCAGGTAAGGAGCCGATTGGAATATAACCACCAACCAAAAAGCCACTGGCGGTCCCGACAATCGTTGCCACCTTTGACAAATTATCGACCGTTTCAATTCGGTTCAGAATCAAGGCATTCATAATCGTCGATAGAACAGCGCTTAACAGCATGACCCAAACGAGGCCCACCAAGCTTTCCACCGTCAAACTCAGACCATCAACCATCATAAAATAAACCGCCATCACTGCAAATACTGCTACCTGCATCAAGAAGCCCACAACCGCTGCACTCAAAAGATAGGCAGCACGACGGACAATTGGCTTTGTATCCGTTAAGAAAAGGTCCGCACTGACATGAGTCTCCTTGTCCTTCACCAGCTGTGAGAGGGCCGTCAGCGTTGTTGTAACCCCAGTAATAGTCAAAGTCCCACCAATCAACCAGGTATCAAGGAGCTGATTTTTATGGGGAATACCGGTCCAAGCTGAACTAATCCCCTTCTTCAAGAAAACAATGTAAAGAATAAAGGAAATCAGAGCGCCCATCAAGGACATCACCACACCACTGCGGTTACGGAAATACAATAATTGGTTTCGTTTCATTAAGGCAAACATTAGCGCACCTCCTGCCCGGTTAAAGCAATAAAGGCATCGTCCATTGTGCCTTGTAAGTATTCAAAATCAGTCACGACGTCTTTATTTTGACTCAGCAAGGCAATCACTTCGCTAGCCGTTAGTCCCCTGATCAGTAACTGGCCCTCGCCTTGGTTGCTCTCAAAGTCATAGCCCTGGCTCAACAACCGTTCTGGTCCATCAGCATGGACCTCCAAGCGCAATTGACTCGGTGCATACTGGTGTTTAATTTCCTTTGAGGACCCACTGGCAATTACCTGGCCGTGATCGATGATATAAACTTGATCAGCCTGGTCCGTTTCATCCAAGTAATGTGTCGTCAAAACAATCGTGAGCTGGTCTTTTTTCTGCAGGTCCGCTAACAAGTGCCAAATTGCCCGCCTTGTCTGGATATCCAAACCGGTCGTCGGTTCATCTAAAAAAAGAATATCCGGCTTGTTCAGCAATGCCCTGGCAATATCAACCCGTCGTTTTTGACCACCGGATAATGTCCCATAACGTTGATCAGCAAAGGACGTTAGTCCTAAATCGTGGATTAAGATTTCTATTCGATCTGTAGGAACTCCCTTGTACTGGGCAGCCCGAATTGCAAGGTTTTCATGAACAGTTAGTTCCCCGTCTAGGACACTGTTCTGAAAGACCACGCCGATCTTAGTTTTTTCTGCATAAACGACTTCCCCACCGGCTGCTTGATCCAAACCCGTCAGCATTCGCATCGTGGTTGATTTACCCGCCCCGTTTGGTCCGAGCAACGCCGTTAAGGAACCCTTTTGTATTGATAAATTAATTTGCCTAACAGCCTCAAAGCTGCCATAGCGTTGACTCAAGTTAATCGCTTTTAAAATCATTCGTCTCTCCTCCAACTTCTTTATTCTAACCATATTTTAGTTTGCTGTCTCGCAATCCTCGCTAAGCGGTTAACTTTTGACCTTAAGCGGTTAACAAATCAGTAGTGTTGACTGATTTACCACTGTATTTTGAATATTTTTCGAATTAATTCTAATATATGTCAGCATATTCCATATTATCCGCATTTTTGTAAAAAAACCTGTGTATAATAGGTTGAAATAGAGGAAAAGGGATCCATGAATGTCCAAAAACACCATTGCAATCGTCGGAGCAGGATTATCTGGCGTTTACATTGCTAAGCGGTTAGCCCGCAAACTCCGCAGAACTGATCACCAAGTTCTGCTTTTTAATGATGGCAGCAACGCGATGACCTTACAAAGCGTCTTACCACAAATCGCTGTTAATACTGTTCCCGTTGAGAGCGCCCGTTACGACCTCTACCAGCTTTTTAAAAACGACAAAAACGTCACCTTCATCAACCAACGAGTTGACGACATCAACTTTAACAAACGCATCTTGATGACTAAGAAAAACGATTACCACTATGACTATCTAATTTTAGCAATGGGTAGTATCGGTTCTGATTTTGGTATTCCCGGTGTGGCTGAACACGCCACATTATTTAACTCATTTGATGGGGCATTAGCGGTTCGAGCTGATTTAGAGGAATTTTTGGAACAGCAAAAAAACAATCCTGAGCAAAGCTTAAATATTACAGTTGTTGGTGGTGGTCCGAGCGGGGTCGAACTGATGGCCGAACTAGCAAACTTTAAAAACTATCACCAAATTGATCCAGAACGCATTACACTAACCTTGGTGAATGCTAGTCAAGTTCTCTTGCCAGCCTTAACAGAGCCTGAGTTAAGTCAAAAGGCAAAAGATTTTTTGACGAGGCGAGGTGTTGAAGTCTTGAATGATACGCGGGTACTGGGGATGACCAAGCACCGACTAACTCTGCTAGACGGACAGCAACTATTAACCGATAAGGTCTACTGGGCAACCGGCTTACAAGTTGAACCAATTTCTAATCGTTGGGGAATTGCCATCAACGATCATGGCCAGCTAACCGTCGATAAGCACTTCCGTGTCCTCACCGAAGAGGGTGTGCCACTCTCAAACGTTTTTGCGGCTGGTAACATTGCCGCCTTTACGCAAAACAATCAGGAAGGGCTGCCCCAATTAGCGCTAGCGGCCGAATATGCTGGTAATATCATTATCAACAGATTGATTTGCCAATTAGGACTAGCTAAGGATCATGGACAAAGTGCTAAAGAGCAAAAAAATCCAGGTTATTTTGTTTCCCTTGGTAAGAACTATGGCCTCTCAAACGCCTATGGTCGCAATGGTTCTGCGGGACTAGTTGCTCGCTGGGCAAAGCATGCCATTAACCTATCCTTTTTCGCTGGAATTGGATCTGCTTACGGTTTCTTCCGTTACTTCCGCTATGGTCGTCCAAAGCGATAATCATTGGGTGATAGACAACTTAACAACACAAAAGATGCAAAGCATTTCGTGATATGAACCCCGAAATTTGGACAACCAAATTTCGGGGTTTTACTATGTCCCAATTATCAAAAGAAGACAAAATTAATATTTATTATCTTTGGAAGAACCAACATTATAGTTCAAGACAAATTGCTAAAAACTACAACCTTAGTTTTAGCAATATCGAGTCCTTAATTGCTTTAATTGATAAAAATGGTTTATCTGTTTTAAATCCTCCTCATCAGTCATACTCAAATGTTTTGAAACTTGAAATTATACGGAAGATCCTTTATTCTAATCAATCAATACGGTCTATCTCACTTGAATTTGCTCTAGCAAGTAATGGACTTCTTTACAACTGGCTTCGTTCTTTCCATGAAAACAGTTATACTATCGTTACTAAGAAAAAAGGACGAAAGCCAAATGATCGATCAGGAGAAAGAACGGTTCGAAGCGGAAAATCGCAAGCTCAAGAACGAAAACCAAGCCATACAAGAGAAGAACTTGAGGCTGCGTACCATCAACAAATATACAAAAAAATTGGATGCCTTAGTGGACGAACGAATCGAACGCGAAAAACAGGACAAGCCGAAAAAAATCACCCAAGCGGTAACCCAACTAAGGCGAAAACTGAAAATACCCCTCACATTCATCTTGAATACCATTAACGGTAATCCGGATTTACCACACCTGTCTCGTAGCGATTACTACTACACCTTGAAAAAAGTTGGCAAGGACGTCAAGAATGAAAAGCTCATGAACCGAATTCGTGAGTTATTTGAGGAACATCATGCTCTCTATGGTTATCGTTGCATCACACTAAAGTTAAAGCGTGAAAGGATGATTGTGAATCATAAGAGGGTCAAAAGACTCATGACAATCATGGGCTGAGTGGCTTTGCACAATCGTAAGCACGCAAAATATAGTAGTTACCAGGATACGATTGGCGTGATTAAAGAGAATAAGATCAAACAGTCGTTTCACTCAAAACGCCCTGACCTAAAGTGGTATGCCGATATTACTGAATTTAAATTAAATGGTCAAAAGACTTATTTGTCCGCCTTACTGGACGCTTGTACACAAGAAATCGTTTCTTATGAAGTGTCAGGCATCCAAATTTAGCCCAAACAATTAGTATGATGGAAAAGGATGTGAAACGCTATCCGATCGCTGCTAAGCTAACCTTTCATACTGATCAAGGTTGGCAATATCAAAATCGTTACTTCCAACAGTGGCTATCGAGCCATGGTATGAGTCAGTCCATGTCACGCAAAGAAAAGTCAACAGATAATGGCTTGATTGAGAGTTTCTTCGGCACGTTGAAACGAGAAATGTTTTTTGAGTTTCAACAAAACTTTCAATCACTTACCGAACTCAATCAAGCCATCAAAGAATATATTCACTATTACAATACAAAACGAATTAAGAGCAAATTAAAAGGACTGACACCGATTGAATATCGGGTGTCGGTCCTCAAGGCTGCTCAATGACATGTTTTAATTTTGAGGTTCATATCGGAAATGTTTTGCACCTTTTTTAGTTTAAAAACAAAGTTGATAAAAAAGCTCGAAACCAATTAAGGTTTCGAGCTTTTTGCTTATCGAGCAATTAGTCAACTAACTCCAAGATAACCATTTGTGCAGCGTCGCCACGACGTTGAACAGTCTTTAAGATACGAGTGTAACCACCATTACGTTCTGCAAAACGTGGTGCCACTTCTTCAAACAACTTTTGCAAAGCAGTTTGTACGCGAATGTTGTCGCCATCTTCCTTGACATCAGCAACTTCGTTACGCACGAACTTAGCGGCCTTACGACGGGCAGCCAAATCAGCGTGCTTACCAAGCGTGATCATCTTGTCAGCTGTCTTGCGAACTTCCTTGGCGCGGGCTTCAGTAGTTTGAATCCGACCATTGATCAACAAGTCAGTAGTCAAGTCACGCAACATTGCCTTACGTTGTGATGAAGTACGGCCTAGCTTACGGTATGACATCGGTTAATCCTCCTTTTTCTAAACTTTTGATGAATATTAATCTTCTTGACGGAAGCCTAAGCCCATTTCGGTCAACTTCTCTTGAATTTCGTCTAATGACTTACGTCCTAAGTTACGGACCTTCATCATGTCGGCTTCTGAACGATCAGTCAACTCTTCAATCGTGTTGATTCCTGCTCGCTTCAAGCAGTTGTATGAACGAACGGACAAGTCCAAATCTTCGATTGGAGCGGCATCAGCTGCAGTACTTGTAGCCTTTTCCGTTTCAACCATGACTTTAGTCTCTTGGGCAACAGGGGAAATATCCGTGAACAAGTTCAAGTGTTCTGTTAGAATCTTTGAACCAAGACTCAAAGCATCGCTTGGCTTGATTGAACCGTTAGTCCAAACTTCCATGGTCAGCTTATCGTAATCGTCGCGAGAACCAACACGCTTGTTTTCAACGTGGTAGTTAACTCGTTCGATTGGTGTATAAATCGAATCAACCGTTAAAACACCGATTGGCATTTCATCACGTAATTGCTTGTTTTCTTCAGCTGAAGAATAACCCCGACCCTTTACAGCCGTAACGGTCATGTGTAATGACTTTCCAGCTGACAAAGTTGCAATATGCAAATCTGGGTTCAAGACTTCAATGTCAGCTGATCCTGTCAAATCAGCTGCAGTAACGTCCTTTGGTCCTTGAACATCAATTTCCAAAGCGTGCTCTTCAGCTGAGTCCGTAGCGAAAACAACTTTTTTCAAGTTCAAAATCAACTGGGTCACGTCTTCTACGACACCATCAACGGTTGAGAATTCGTGGACCACACCGTCGATTTGGACGGTGTTGACCGCTACGCCAGGAAGCGATGATAGCAAGACACGACGAAGGGAGTTACCCAAAGTCGTACCGTAGCCACGCTCCAGAGGTTCCACGATGAACTTACCGTAGTTGGCATCCTCTTCGATGTTATGAATATCTGGCTTTTCAAATTCAATCATCTGTTAACTCTAACCCCCTCTTTCAAAGCAAGCGCAATGAAATTAATTAAACACGACGACGCTTTGGTGGGCGTGATCCGTTATGGGGAACTGGGGTAACATCCTTGATTGACGTTACTTCAAGACCAGCTGCGGCCAATGCACGAATTGCTGATTCACGACCGGAACCAGGGCCCTTAACCGTAACAGCAACAGTGCGCATGTTAACTTCCAATGCGGACTTAGCAGCTGCTTCCGCTGCTTGTTGAGCAGCGAATGGTGTTGACTTACGTGATCCCTTGAATCCAAGGGCACCAGCTGATGACCAGGCAACAGCGTTACCTTGGGCATCGGTAATCATGACGATAGTGTTATTGAAAGTTGCGTGGATATGTGCCACACCAGATTCAATGTTCTTTTTCACACGACGCTTGCGTGTAGTACGAACTGCCATAATTTTGCCTCCTTTTCAATTTCTTTATAATTTCTCGGGTTAGTGATGACTAACCAACATTACACAACTGTGGTTGTGATAATCATTTCTCACAAAAGTGAGGCTCTTTTAGAAAAGGACAGCAGTCTTGCGACAATATGCCGTTTTCTTGTTAAAGAGATTAGTAAAAAGTCTTTTACTTCTTCTTACCAGCAATTGCCGTAGCTGGGCCTTTGCGAGTACGGGCGTTGTTCTTCGTGTGTTGTCCACGAACGGGCAATCCCTTACGGTGACGAATACCACGGTATGAGGCGATTTCTTGCAATCCCTTGATATCAAGTGATACCTTACGACGCAAGTCACCTTCCAACTGCAAGTTCAAAGCAGCGATAGCTTCACGGATTTGATCTTCTTGATCAACCGTCAAGTCGCGAACTCGAACGTCTTCAGAAACCTTAGCAGTAGCCAAGATCTTTTGGGCAGTTGTATTACCGATTCCGTAGATGTATGTTAAACCAATGACAATTCGCTTGTCACGTGGCAAATCGATACCTTCAATACGAGCCATAACAATTTACCTCCTTTTAATATTTTGAAAGAACTTCTAAGTTCATTTTCAAGCGTTTTTTATCTTTGTAAGTAAAAATTACTTACCTGCGCGTTGCTTGTGCTTAGGGTTAGCTGGACAAATAATCATTGTCCGGCCGTTACGCTTAATCACACGGCAAGATTCGCACATTTTTTTAACTGATGGACGTACCTTCATAATCTATTCCTCCTATTCGGTTAACTGATTATAGACCGCCTCGCTGATTTTTAGCGGAAACGGTAAGTAATACGACCCTTTGTCAAGTCGTATGGTGACATTTCAACCGTGACACGGTCACCTGGCAAGATCCGAATATAATTCTTACGAATCTTCCCGGAAACGTGTGCTAAAATGACCGCACCATTTTCAAGTTCGACTTGAAACATTGCATTTGGCATCGTTTCTTTCACTTTGCCTTCAATTTCAATGACATCGTTGGCCACGCAGATTACCTCCTATGTAACCATCATTCAACATAATCGATAAGGCGGTCAACCTTATTGATTATACCAGGATTCCCCTGAATTATCAAGAAAAGCCTTTTAGTCCAAGGCATTCAAGACCGATTTTACATCAGCGTAAATTCGATCTAATTCACCATTACCATCGATGGTGTGCAAGACACCATGATTTTCATAGTAATCAACCAAAGGCAAGTTGGCCTTCTTGTTGACTTCCAAACGGTGTGCGATGACATCCTTTGTGTCATCGGCCCGTCCCCGGTTCATTAACCGGTCAACCAAAACTTGGTCAGGAACTTCAAAATACAAGGTAGCCGAAACCTTGTCGTTCTTTTCGGCTAAGAATTGGTCCAAGAACTTGGCCTGTTCTTCATTACGTGGGTAGCCGTCAAGCATAAAGCCGTTTTCAACTACGTCAGGTTGTGATAGTCGATCAGCGACCATCGCATTTGTAATTTCATCAGGAACTAAGTTACCAGCATCCATGAAGGCTTTTGCTTGTTGTCCAAGCTCAGTTTCTTCTTTCATGTTGGCCCGGAAGATATCGCCAGTACTAATGTGAACCATTGGGTAGTCAGCAATAATCTTCTCAGCTTGGGTTCCCTTACCTGCACCAGGTAGACCCAATAAAATTAGGTTTTTCGTCATGATTGAACTCCTTTTAAACCAGCTTAACGGATGAAGCCTACGTAGTTCTTCTTTTGCAAGAGACCATCAATTTGACGAATCAAATCAAGGGTAACCCCGATGGCAATCAGCAAAGAAGTTCCACCCAAGCCAATCTTTTCATTAAGTCCCCATACATCAGATGCAATCAATGGTACCAAGGCAACAAAGCCAAGGTACAAAGCCCCAACAAACGACAAGCGTAAGAGCAACTTTGTGACGAACTTTTGCGTTTCGACACCAGGACGAACATCAACAATGTAAGCCCCCTGCTTTTGCAAGTTTTCGGCCAACTTTTCAGGGTTAACCTGTACAAAGGCGTAGAAGTAAGTAAAGAGAATAATCAAAACGGTGTAGAAAATCGCTCCGGTTGTTGTTTGCATGGAGAAAATCTGTTGTAAAATTTTAAACCAGCCAACATTACTATACTTACTCTGGAAGGCGAAGAGAATTGTCTGTGGTGTTGAAATCAATGACGAAGCAAAGATCACAGGAATCACCCCAGAAACATTTAACTTCAAAGGTAGGTAAGCTTCCGCCCCATAGGAGGAAGCTGACCGTGTATATTGGATTTGCAAACGACGACTTGCTTCATAGAACCAAGTCGTAATTCCCACAACCAAAATGATTGCCGTCAGCAAAACCGCCATGAAAATCCAGCCGGTAACCTTGTCGTTGCCACTAGATTGCAGAACATTTTCCTTGAAAATTTCCCACAAACCAGAAGGCGTTTGAGAAATAATTCCAGAGAAGATAATCATGGAAACA
Source organism: Fructobacillus cardui (assembly GCF_963580785.1). NCBI lineage: Bacteria > Bacillati > Bacillota > Bacilli > Lactobacillales > Lactobacillaceae > Fructobacillus > Fructobacillus cardui. Next base: position 171,805 of record NZ_CAUZLS010000003.1, read on the forward strand.
CCGTTTCCAAGACCCTTTTCGGTAATCATTTCTCCCAACCACATGGCAAAGAAAGTTCCAATTGTCATGACCGACCCAATCAGTAGGAAGGAGGTCACGTTATTGGTCTGCTTCACCAAACCATAGGCGGCTAAGGAGTTGAACCCAGCGGTAATTCCCACTGATTGCAAAAAGGCAAAGATAATGGTCAAGTACCGGGTAGCTTGATTCAGCTTCCGGCGACCAACTTCGCCTTGTTTACTCCATTCAACAAAACGTGGCACGATATCTAACTGCAGCAACTGCACAACAATCTGTGCAGTAACATAAGGCGAGACCCCCATCGCAAAAAGCGAGAAGTTCAGTAAGCCTCCACCCGAGAAAATATTTAAAATATTCAGCAAGCCTGAGCCAGAAACTGAATTCAAGGCAGCAGGATTAACACCTGGAACAGTGATATGAGTCCCGATGCGGTAAACAAAGAGAATCAAAATCGTCCAAAGCATCTTCTTACGAATATCTTTTTGTCGGATTGCATTAAATAGCGTGCGCCACATTTTAGATCACCTCGGTTGTACCACCAGCTTGTTCGATGGCCTTAACTGCAGCAGCAGAGAACTTGTGGGCCTTAATCGTCAACTTCTTTTCCAATTGACCATTACCCAAGACCTTGATTCCGTCTTTTTGGTTCTTTACTACACCGTTTTCAATCAACAAAGCAGGTGTTACTTCAGTGCCGTTATCGAAGTTGTTCAACTTGTCCAAGTTAACAACTGCGAATTCCTTGCGTGAGATGTTTGTAAATCCACGCTTTGGAATACGACGGTACAAAGGCATTTGTCCACCTTCGAACCCAAGACGTGTCTTACCACGGGCCTTTTGTCCCTTTTGGCCTCGACCAGCAGTCTTACCGTTTCCAGATGAAGTACCACGACCCACACGGTTACGTGTCTGGCGTGAACCCAAAGCAGGTTGCAATTCGTTCAAATTCATCGTTTGGTCCCTCCTTTTTCTAAAATTTTTTTATTTTACTTCTTCAACAGCAACCAAGTGAGCAATATGGAAAATTGCGCCACGAGTAGCTGCGTTATCAGGCTTCACCACTGAGCTTGACACACGGTTAAGTCCAAGTGACTTAACAATGGCACGTTGCTTAGGCAAGCGATGAGCCGCACTCTTAATCAAAGTGATTTTCAAATCAGCCATGTTATCGCTCCTTATTCAGCCAAGTGTTCCAATGAAACACCACGTAACTTTGCCACTTGTTCAGCATCCTTCAAGTTGTTCAATGCATCAAAAGTTGCACGAACAACGTTGACAGGAGTTGATGAACCCAATGACTTAGCAGTCACATCGTTGATACCAGCCAATTCCATTACGGAACGAGTAGCACCACCGGCGGCAACCCCAGCACCTTCCTTAGCAGGCTTAACCAGGATCTTACCACCAGCCCATTCACCAAGAACTTCGTGAGGAATAGTAGTACCAACTGTTGGTACAGTGATCAAGTTACGCTTTGCGTCTTCAACGGCCTTACGGATAGCTTCTGGCACTTCTTGTGCCTTACCAGTTCCAAAACCAACGTGACCTTGCTTGTCACCAACGACAACCAAAGCACCGAAGCGCAAACGACGTCCACCCTTAACAACCTTGGTAACACGGTTAATTGCAACAACGTTTTCTTCTAATTCGCCTAATTCCTTAGGGTTTACGAATTCAACCATTTGTATTATTCCTCCTTTCCTTAGAACTTCAAACCGTTTTCACGAGCAGCGTCGGCCAAGGCCTTCACACGTCCGTGATAAACATAACCACCACGATCGAAGACAACTTCTTCGATGTTAGCAGCCTTAGCATTCTTAGCGATCATCTCGCCAACCTTAACGGCTTGTTCAACCTTTGTACCGGTAACATCGGCACTTTGTGATGAGGCACTTGCTAGCGTTACACCCGCTACGTCATCAATTAATTGAGCGTAGATGTTGACATTAGAACGGAAAACGTTCAAACGTGGGCGAGCAGCAGTACCAGAGATCTTGCCGCGGACACGCTTGTGGCGTTGTACGCGAAGCTTATTCTTATCTGGTTTCGTAATCATAGCTGTGCTTTCCTTTTCTTTAAGTGGTTCAACCACTTTCAAATAATCTTTGTTTATTAAATGTAAAACGGGTTAAGAAGCTAAAAGCTTACTTACCAGTCTTACCTTCCTTACGACGGACAACTTCGCCTTCGTAACGAATTCCCTTACCCTTATATGGTTCGGGTGGGCGAATTGCGCGAACTTCCGCAGCAAAATCACCAACTGCTTGCTTTGAGATTCCAGAAATCTTGATAGTCAAGGCATCAGGAACTTCAACAGTCAAACCTTCGCGGTCTTCAAAGTCAACTGGGTGTGAATACCCAACTGACAAAGTCAACTTTGAACCAGACTTTGCGGCACGGTAACCAACACCAACCATCTTCAAAGTCTTTGAGAAGCCGTTAGTAACGCCTTCAACCATGTTTGAGAAGTTTGCAGTAGTCGTACCGTGCAATGCACGGTGCTTCTTATCTTCCGCTGCACGAGTAAATGATACTTCAGTACCATCCATGTGCATCGTGATTTCAGGGTTGATCGTGTAGTTCAATTCACCCTTAGGTCCCTTAACAGTCACAAATTGACCATCTTGCTTAACTTCAACGCCAGCAGGGATCGTAACGATTTTGTTTCCAATACGGCTCATGGTAAGTCTCCTTTCTTAGATATATTACCAAACGTAAGCCAGCACTTCGCCACCGACTTGCTTAGCACGTGCTACCTTATCAGTTACAACACCGTTTGATGTTGAAACAATGGCGATACCAAGACCATTCAAGACCTTTGGCATTTCTTCGGCCTTAGCATACTTACGCAAACCAGGCTTTGAAACACGCTTAATACCAGTGATGACACGCTCTTGATCTTCTCCGTACTTCAAAAATACACGGATAACACCTTGCTTGTTGTCTTCCAAGTATTCTACATCACGGATGAAACCTTCTTGCTTCAAGATCTCGGCAATGCTCTTCTTCATTTTTGATGCTGGAATTTCAACGGAAGCGTGACGCGCCATGTTGGCGTTACGGATTCGAGTCAAAAAATCAGCGATTGGATCAGTCATAGACATCTATCGATATCCTCCTTTTATATTTTGAACGTCATCAAGAATTTGACACGCTCTTAAGTGTTCAAGACACTTGTCACAAACACTTAAAAACGCGCCACCCAAATGAGTGACCGCATTTTTAAATTACTTACTTGGCAAAAGGCATACCCAAGCCAGAAAGCAATTCGAAACCTTCTTCGTCGTTTGCAGCAGTCGTTACAATAACGATGTCCAAACCACGAACGCGGTTAACCTTGTCAAAGTCGATTTCAGGGAAAATCAACTGTTCACGGATTCCCAAAGTGTAGTTTCCGCGACCATCAAAGGCCTTAGAAGAAACACCGTGGAAGTCACGAACTCGAGGCAAAGAGATGTTAATCAACTTGTCCAAGAATTCAAACATACGTTCTCCACGCAAAGTAACCTTTGTACCGATAGCCATTCCTTCACGAAGACGGAATCCAGCGATTGACTTCTTTGCACGAGTGATAACTGGTTGTTGTCCAGCAATCAACTTCAATTCTTCAACCGCTTCATCGAGGTTCTTTGAGTTTGAAACCGCATCACCAACACCCATGTTCAAAACGATTTTTTCGATCTTTGGGGCTTGCATTGGTGAAGTAAAGTTAAACTTCTTGATCAAAGCAGGTTGAACTTCATTAACATATTTTACTTTTAATTCATTTGCCATGATAATGATTTCTACCTTTCAAAATAGATTATAGCTTTTTTTAGCCTAACACATTGCCAGACTTCTTAGCAAAACGTACTTTCTTGCCATCTTCAAACTTGAAGCCAACCTTGGTTGGTTCGTTAGTTGATGGGTCAATCAATTGTACGTTTGATGCGTGGATAGGTGCTTCGATATCGATAACACCACCCTGTGGGTATTCGTTAGAAGGCTTTTGATGCTTCTTAACGAGGTTTACGCCTTCGACAACGACACGGTTCTTGGCAGCAACAGTCTTAGTGATTGTTCCTTCCTTACCCTTGTCCTTACCAGCGATGACGCGAACCTTATCACCTGTTTTTACAAACATGATTGGCTCCTCCTAGTAGTATTAAAGCACTTCTGGTGCCAATGAAACGATTCGCGTAAAGTTGTTGTCACGCAATTCACGTGCGACAGGGCCAAAAATACGCGTTCCAACTGGTGACTTGTCATCCTTAACGATAACAGCAGCGTTTTCATCGAAGTTGATGTATGAACCGTCAGTCCGACGTACGTCAGATACAGTTCGTACGATGACAGCCTTAACGACGTCACCCTTCTTAACGTTACCACCAGGGATAGCTTGCTTGACAGTAGCAACAATCATGTCACCAATACCAGCAACTTTACGGCCAGAACCACCGAGCACTTTAATCGTCAAGATTTCACGTGCGCCAGAGTTATCAGCCACTTTCAAACGACTCTCTTGTTGAATCATGGTTCATCCTCCTTGTTAGCAATAGTTTACGACGATTGGATTAAAGTCCGATTAGAGGATAACTGCCTCTTCAACAACCTTTACCAAACGGAAGTGCTTCGTTGCAGACAAAGGACGAGTTTCCATGATTTCAACGATATCGTTCATCTTAGCGATGCTCTTTTCATCATGGGCCTTGAACTTCTTAGTATAGCGAACTCGCTTACCATAAACTGGGTGGTTGACATAAGTATCAACGGCAACAGTGATAGTCTTGTCCATCTTGTCAGATACGACACGACCACGATAAGTCTTACGAGCGTTACGTTCTTCACTCATTTTTCAGCTTCTTCCTTTCGTCTTATTTGTTGGCTTCTGCCAATTGTTGTGCACGAATGACAGTCTTCACACGTGCGATGTCCTTACGAACTTTTGAAATACGGGCCGTGTTTTCTAATTGACCAGTAGCCAATTGAAAACGAAGGTTGAACAATTCTTCCTTGAATTCGGCTTCGCGCTTTTGCAAATCCGCAAGTGACAAAGCTTTTAATTCATTTGCTTTCGTCATTATTCAGCCTCCCGAGCAATAATCTTTGTACGTACAGGCAACTTGTGTTGTGCAAGACGCAATGCTTCTAAGGCAACAGGCTTAGCCACGCCACCAACTTCAAACATTACCTTACCACGCTTAACTGGGGCAACCCATCCTTCGGGAGCACCCTTACCGTTACCCATTCGAACACCAACACCCTTAGATGTATATGACTTGTGAGGGAAGATCTTAATCCAAACCTTACCACCACGCTTCATATAACGGGTCATTGCAATACGGGCAGCTTCGATTTGACGGTTGGTAATCCAGCTTGAAGTTGTTGCTTGCAAGCCATAATCACCAAAAGCCACCGTCTTTCCACCTTTAGCTTCGCCACGCATGTGACCACGGTGTACACGACGGAATTTAACACGCTTTGGTACTAACATGTCTGCTTCCCTCCTTACTTGTTCTTCTTCTTTGGCAACACATCACCACGGTAGATCCAAGTCTTGATACCCAAGTTTCCGTAAGCAGTAGCTGCTTCGTCCCATGAGTAGTCGATGTCTGCACGAAGTGTGTGGAGTGGAACAGTTCCTTCAGTATACTGTTCGATACGTGACATATCTGCCCCGTTCAAACGACCTGAAACAACAATCTTGATTCCCTTAGCACCGGCACGGCGGGCACGTTGGATAGCACCACGCATTGCACGACGGAAAGCGATACGACGTTCCAAATCACCTGCAACTTGCAAGCCCACCAAGTGAGCTGACAAATCAGGCTTCTTAATTTCAACGATGTTGATGAAGACACGCTTGTGGCGTCCACGTTCGTCAACATTCGTCAACTTAGCTAATTGAGTCCGCAACTTTTCAACTTCGGAACCACCCTTACCAATAACCATTCCTGGCTTGGCAGTGTGCAAAGTCAAATCGATACGTGACTTAGTTGAGCGTTCGATTTCTACGCGATCAACTGAAGCGTCCGTCAAGTTCTCTTCGATGTACTTACGAATACGCAAGTCTTCAAGAAGTTGGTTAGAAAAGTCTGCCTTATCAGCAAACCACTTCGCATCCCAGTCACGGATGACACCGACACGGAAGCCAGTTGGGTTAATCTTTTGACCCATTACTTTTCCTCCTTCTCAGCTACCACAATTGTGATGTGGCTTGTGCGCTTGTTAATTGCAGAAGCAGAACCCTTGGCACGAGGACGGAAACGCTTAAGCGTTGGTCCTTCGTTGGCAAATGCTTCCTTAACGATCAAATCTTCACGGTCAAGTGAAAAGTTGTTTTCAGCGTTAGCAACTGCTGAGTTCAAAACCTTATAAATATCTTCAGTAGAAGTATTAGGCAGGAACTTCAAAATTGCGAATGCTTCGTTGACATTCTTCCGACGAATCGTGTCAAGAACTAAGCGCGCCTTACGAGGGGCAACGCGAACGATCTTGGCGGTCGCCCGAGCTGATGTTACTTGTTCAGCCATTTTTCATTTCCTCCTTACTTAGTCTTCTTATCGTCGTTCTTGTGACCCTTGAACGTACGAGTTGGCACAAATTCACCTAACTTGTGACCAACCATGTCGTCTTGGACATAAACTGGAACGTGCTTGCGGCCATCATAGACTGCAATTGTAAATCCGATAAAACTTGGGAAAATTGTTGAGCGACGTGACCATGTCTTGATCACTGACTTCTTTTCTTGGTCCGCTTGGGCCTCAATCTTCTTAAGCAAGTGTGGGTCCGCAAATGGTCCCTTTTTCAAACTACGAGCCATTAGTTATCTCCTTCCCTTACTTACTCTTCCGACCGCGAACGATGAACTTTGTTGAGTTCTTCTTCTTATCGCGAGTCTTCTTACCAGCAGTCTTCTTACCCCATGGAGAAAGTGGACTTGGACGGCCAACAGGGGCCTTTCCTTCACCACCACCGTGTGGGTGATCGTTAGGGTTCATTACAGAACCACGAACGTGAGGACGCTTTCCACGCCAACGGTTACGTCCGGCCTTACCCCAGTTGATCAATGAGTGTTCTGAGTTACCAACTTCACCGATAGTGGCGCGGTTAGTGCTCAAAACCAAACGTACTTCACCTGAAGTTAAACGAACGATAGTGTACTTACCATCACGTCCCAAAATCTGAGCAGATGCTCCAGCGGAACGTGCCAATTGACCACCCTTACCGTTCTTCAATTCGATGTTGTGAATCAAAGTACCTTCAGGAATAGCACTCAATGGCAAGGCATTACCGACCTTAATGTCGGCATCAGGACCAGATTGAACCTTATCGCCAACCTTAAATCCCTTAGGCGCCAAGATGTAGGCCTTGATACCGTCTTCATAAACGAGCAAGGCGATGTTAGCCGTACGGTTTGGATCGTATTCGATTGCCTTAACCGTTGCGAACTTGTCGTCCTTTGTACGCTTAAAGTCAATAATACGGTAGGCTTGCTTGTGTCCACCAGCCTTGTGGCGAACTGTCATGCGACCTTGTGCGTTACGCGCACCGGTCTTTGACTTCTTTGCCAACAAACTCTTTTCGGGCGTTGACTTCGTGATTTCTGCAAAATCAGAAGTCGTCATGTTACGACGTCCGTTAGAGGTTGGCTTGTATTTCTTGATAGCCAATGTCTTATCCTCCTATTAAAAATTAACCTTCGTTAAAGATTTGAATATCTTTTGAGTCAGCCTTCAAAGTAACGATAGCCTTCTTCATCTTACGAGTGAATCCAACATAACGTCCTTGACGCTTCTTCTTGCCGCGAACATTTGCGGTATTCAAACGTGCAACTTGTACATCGAAGATTTCTTCGATAGCACGCTTGATTTCTGGCTTAGTAGCCCGAACATCAACTTCAAATACGTAACGCTTCATTTCTGTTTGCGCCATTGAAGCTTCGGTAATGATTGGGCGGCGGATAATATCGCGTGCATCCATTAGGCGAGACCTCCTTGGATTTCTTCGATCGCTGCTTGAACAACCACCAGCTTATCAGCGTTAACAACGTCCAAGACGTTGATACCGTTTGTTGTCATCACTTGAACATTTGCCAAGTTACGAGCTGACAACAAAGCGTTTTGGTTACCTTCATCAACGATTACCAAGGCCTTTGAATCAACAGCCAAGTTTGCCAAAACTTCCTTGAAGTTCTTTGTCTTAGCTTCATCAAATGCCAAAGCATCAACTACGACCAACTTGTTGTCAGCCAACTTTTGTGACAAAGCTGACTTCAAGGCTAATTGATAAGCCTTCTTGTTGATCCGGTAAGAGTAAGAACGTGGGGTTGGACCGAATACGATTCCACCACCACGCCATTGTGGCGCGCGGATAGAACCTTGACGGGCACGACCAGTTCCCTTTTGCTTCCATGGCTTACGGCCACCACCAGAAACAGCGGAACGGTTCTTAACCGCATGCGTTCCCTGACGCATTGATGCGCGTTGCATCAAAACTGCGTCAGTAATCACAGCATTGTTTGGTTCAACGGCGAAAACTGCTTCGTTTAAGTCCAAGTCAGCAGCCTTTGAACCATCTTGCTTTAATACAGCAACTTTTGTCATGATTGATTGTTCTCCTTTCTATAAAGTATTAAGCTTCTTCAGCCTGAGCTTCAGCAGCTGGCTTTGCGCCGGCCATCTTCACTTCAGGGTGCTTAGCATTTGTCTTAACAGTTGACTTGATTGTCAAAAGTGACTTGTTTGCTCCAGGAACGTTTCCCTTCAACAACAACAAGTTGTTTTCAACATCAACGTGAACAATCGCAATGTTTTGCATTGTCCGCTTCTGGTTACCCATACGACCAGGCAAGAGCTTACCCTTGAATACCCGGTTGATGATGGCACCCATTGAACCTGGGCGACGGTGGTAACGAGAACCGTGACTCATAGGACCACGTGATTGACCCAAGCGCTTGATAGCACCTTGGAAACCGTGTCCCTTAGTAATACCGGTAACATCAACATATTCACCGGCTTGGAAAGTGTCAACAGCAATTGCATCCCCAACGCTGTATTCGCCTTCCGCATCACGGACTTCACGAATGTAGCGCTTAGGGGCTGTGTTGGCTTTTGCAACGTGGCCTTGTTCAGGTTTGTTTGACAAAATCTCGCGCTTGTCTTGGTAACCCAACTGCAAAGCGTTGTATCCATCAGTTGCTTGCGTCTTAACTTGCAAAACAACGTTTGGAGTAGCTTCAACAGCAGTCACGGCGATCAATTCACCAGATTCAGTAAAAACCTGAGTCATACCGACTTTACGGCCTAAGATACCTTTAGTCATGACTAATCTCCTTCATTTCATCGCTAAACTATTTTATCTAGCGGGGTGGTACTTTAAATTAGAGCTTGATTTCGATCGCAACACCAGCTGGCAATTCAAGTTTACGCAATGCGTCAACTGTCTTGTCAGTAGGGTTCACAATGTCGACCAAACGCTTGTGAGTTCGCATTTCGAACTGTTCACGAGCATCCTTGTACTTGTGGGGTGAACTAAGCACCGTGTACAATGTCCGTTCAGTAGGCAAAGGAATAGGACCGGCGATTTCTGCGCCAGTACGCTTTGCTGTTTCAACAATCTTGTCTGCTGATTGGTCCAAGATACGGTGTTCGTATGCCTTCAAGCGGATACGGATCTTCTTTTGTGCCATTTTCGTGCCTCCTCGTTGATTTTGTAAATCAGCTAACTCCGATCAAAAACCGACAACACCTTTTGCGGTGTTTTGCGCGCCCTTGGCAACGCGGCCGCGCGTGTCGCAACCTTAATCATCATCGCTAAACGTTGATACACCAGTCTTTTTAAGGGGTTTGCATCGGCAACCCCAAAAGGCGTACTTGAATATAATAACAGAAAAACCCTTGACTAGCAAGGGTTTTCACTGATTTATTTTATTTTTTTGCCAAATTCTTTTCGTTTAGAATCAGCAATTATTTTTTACAATATTTGTTAATTCTAACAAAAATTCTTCGTTTTAACCACTCACGCGGATTTTATCCATCAAAAAATCAGTAAAATCATTCATTTTATGATGGTCGTGAAATTTTGAATTCTAGGAAAGCGTCATTATAGCGTTGTGTCCACTCTTGATTGAAGGTTTGATAAACCTGCAACCGGTCCAAAGTGGCAGCGGATGGATAAAAGGCTGGGTCAGACTTCTCATCAGCCGGCAACAGGGCATAGGCCCCCTTGTTTGCCGTCGCATAGCCAACGTATTCAGCATTTTGCTTTGCGTTCTCGGGTTTATTTAAGAAGTTAATCAAGGCGTAGGCCGCATCCTTATGCTTGGCATTCTGTGGGATCACCAAGTTATCAAACCATTCGTTTGAGCCATCTTTAGGTACCAAATAGGCTAAGTCCGAGTTTTGCGACATTGCCTGAGCCGCTTCACCAGAGTAAGTTACCCCAATGCTAGCTTCTCCTTGGGCCATATAAATCTTTAACTCATCAGCCACAATAGCTTTGACGTTTGGCATCAAAGTATCTAACTTCCCCTTAGCCGCCGCCAAATCCGCAACATTTTGGTCGTTAACGGACTTACCTTGGGAAATCAGGGTCATCCCCAAAATATCACGGGCTGAATCGACCAACATAATTTGTTTCTTGAATTGCGGTGACCACAACTTCGCCCAGGTATCAATTTGATCAGCACTGACCTTCTTTTTATTATAAAGAATTCCCAGCGTTCCCCAGAAATATGGAACGGAATATTTATTGTGCGGGTCAAAGGTCTGATTTAAGAAGCGTGAATCGATGTTGTTCATGCCCGTAATCTTGGACTTGTCTAATGGTGCCAGCAGGCCCTCCTGGGCCATCTTATCTACCATATAATCGGATGGGACCGTTAAATCATAGTTTGTCCCACCCTGCTTAATCTTGGTGTACATAGCCTCGTTCGAGTCAAAGGTCTGATAGTTCACCTTGTAGCCAGTCTCCTTGGTAAACTTTGTCAGTAAATCAGGATCGATATAATCGCCCCAATTATAGAAGTTCAAGACTTTTTCACCTGTCACCTCATCCTTGCGGCTATTGTCAAAGACGGCTTTCCCAGCCACCAGGCCAACAACAACCAGTAAAATGGCTAAAATACTTAAGAAAACTTTTTTCATTTAACCTTCTCCCTTAGTTCCGGGGCCTTTTGGCGCTGATTTAACCGGTTAATAAAGTAGTAGGCCACGGCAATTACCAGAGAAAAGAGGAAAATCAGTGCCGACAAGGCATTAATTTCCAATGAAACCCCCTGGCGGGCACGTGAGTAAATTTCAACAGCCAAAGTCGAAAAACCGTTTCCAGTGACAAAGAAGGTCACGGCAAAGTCATCCAATGAATAGGTCAAGGCCATAAAAAAGCCCGCCACAATCCCTGGCGTAATTGCCGGAATGGTGACCTGCCCCAAGACCTGGGTTGGCCGAGCCCCTAAATCCTGGGCGGCCAAGACCAAGTCCGGGTTCATTTCCTGCAATCGAGGCAAGACCATCAAAACTACAATTGGAATTGAAAAGGCAACGTGAGCCAGCAACACCGTGACAAAGCCAAGCGAGAACTTAAAGGTCGTAAAGAGAATCAAGAACGCCGCCCCAATAATAACATCGGGCGAAACCAATAAGACGTTATTCAGGGAAAGCAAAGCCCCTTTAACCGCTCCCCGGTGAACACGAAAGATTGCCAATGCACCCAATGTTCCAATAATGGTTGCTAATAAGGAAGACAGCAAGGCTACAATTCCCGTTTCAAAAACGATGTCGATTAGGCGGGTATCCTGCCACAGTTCGCCATAGTGCTTAAAGGAGAAGCCCGCGAAGCCCTTCATCGTTGTCCCCGCATTAAAGGAATAGAAGACAAGGTACAAAATTGGCAAGTAAAGAATCAAAAACATCACAATCAAATATGGGGTTCTGATTTTTTTCATGACCGGCCTCCCTTCTGCTTATCCTGTGTTAAGAGCATCGTAATCACCATCGCTACGATGAGGATGACACCAATCGTTGATCCAAAGGCCCAGTTTTGAGTCACTAAGAAATGCTCTTCGATTGCTGTTCCCAAAGTAATCACTCGGTTACCACCAATCAAACGGGTAATCATAAAGAGTGACAGGCTGGGGATAAAGACCGCTTGAATACCGGCTTTTACCCCAGGCATCGATAAGGGCCAGATTACTTTTTTCAAAGTTTGCCAAGAGTTTGCCCCAAGGTCGCGACTAGCAGCCGTCAGCAATGGGTCGATATCACTTAAGGCGTTAAAAATCGGTAAAATCATGAAGGGCAACTCCACGTAAGCCGCCACCAAGAGAAATGACCAGTCAGTAAACAGTAACTGCATGGGGTGCAAACCAACCGCCGTCAAAGTTGAATTAACTAAGCCCCCCTGCCCTAACAAACCAATAAAGGCATAGGTTTTCAGCAACAAGTTAATCCAGGTTGGCAATATGACTAGCAACAGCCAAAACTGCTTATTTTTCAGCGTTGTCAAAAAATAAGCGGTTGGATAAGCAAAGACCAGCGTAATCACGGTAATCAAAAAGGCGTACCAGATGGAATTAAAGGTCATGGCCAAATAGGAACCCGAGGTAAAAAAGGCCTGATAATTCGCCAGCGTAAAGTGGTGGTTCTGGTCCTGCAAGGATTCAACGAGGAGCAACAAGAGCGGCAACACTACAAAGCCCAAGAGCCACAGACCATAAATCCCCATATAAGCAGAGGTAAAGCCCTGCTTTTGTTTTTTAAAAGACAGTGCCATTAGCCTTGTCCTCCTGATTGCGACTGATCATCCTTAGCAGCTTGCAAAGCCGCTTCGGCCTCTTCATCTTCATAGGATTCCAGCCGGGCATCAAAGGCAGCTTCACTTTCGTTATAGCGCATAATGTGAATATCCTCAGGGTCAAAGGTCAGGCCAACCCGAGCACCAACAGTTGCTGGGTTTGTCGCCTGGACCTGCCAGGTATTCATGTCATCATCAACGGCTGTGATCTCGTAGTAGTCCCCACGGAAAAGTTGGTCTTGAATGGTGACCACTAATTTACCATTAGCGGGATCAGTCAAATCCAAGTCTTCTGGCCGCAAGACCACTTCCACCCGTTCGTTTGGCCGCATGCCGGCATCAACGTTTTCAAAATCCTTACCGACAAAGTGAACCAGGTAATCATGTTTCATAATCCCGGGCACGATATTGGTTTCCCCAATAAAATCAGCAACGAAGTGATTAATCGGTTCATCATAAATATCTTCTGGCGTCCCATTTTGTTGGATTAAACCATCATGCATGACAAAAATCCAATCCGACATCGCCAGGGCTTCTTCTTGGTCGTGCGTCACGAAGACAAAGGTGATCCCTAAGCGCTTTTGGATATTACGCAATTCCTGCTGCAATTCCTTACGCAACTTATAGTCCAAGGCCGACAACGGCTCATCCAAAAGAAGGACCTCTGGGTCGTTAGCCAAAGCACGGGCAATAGCCACACGCTGTTGCTGCCCACCTGAAAGTTCGCTGATTTCTCGGCGCTCAAAGCCTGACAGCTTGACCAATCCCAACATTTCTTTAACCTTGTCTTGAATGTCTTTTTCAGACATTTTCTTTAATCGCGGACCAAAGGCCACGTTATCAAAGACATTCATATTTGGAAAGAGGGAATAATTCTGAAAAACCGTGTTGACCCGTCGTTTTTCAGCCGGCACATCATTGATCACCTGGCCTTCAAAAAAGATTTTGCCCGCATCGGCCTGTAACTGACCAGAAATCAGTTTCAAAATCGTCGACTTTCCGGAACCGGATGGGCCCAATAAGGTATAAAACTTACCTGATTCTAAGACCAGGTCAATTTCCTTTAATACTTCCGTATCGCCAAAAGAAAGGGCGACCTTGGAAAATTCAAGAATTGGCATCTTTTCAACCATGTTACTTCTCCAATCATTATTGTCACCATCTTACAACAAATGAGACAACAGACCAAACTTTAAAATTTTATCGGAAACAAAAAACCAGGCTGCCGCAGCAACCTGGTTTTCAGACAATGAGTGAAAGAAGCAATTAAGCTTCCTTACCTTGTGCTTTGATAATTTCTTCTTGAACGTTCTTAGGAACGGCTTGATAGTGGTCGAAGACCATCTGGAAAGTACCACGTCCTTGCGTAGCTGAACGCAAAGTCGTTGCATAACCAAACATTTCTGACAAAGGCACTTGTGCCTTAACAGCCAAAACAGGTCCACGGTTTTCTTGTCCTTCAATCAAACCACGACGTGCAGAAACGTGTCCCATCACATCACCAAGGTTTTCTTCAGGAACAACGATATCAACAGCCATGATTGGTTCCAAAATAACGGCACCGGCAGTCTTTGAAGCTTCCTTCAAAGCCAATGAAGCGGCAATCTTAAAGGCAGCTTCAGAAGAATCGACATCGTGGTAAGAACCATCGTACAACTTGGCCTTCAAATCAACCAATGGGAAGCCTGCCAAAGGACCAGCATTCAAGGCATCCTTCAAACCTGCTTCAACTGAAGGGATGTATTCACGAGGAACAACACCACCGACGATAGCATCTTCGAATTCGAAGCCAGCACCTTCTTCGTTTGGTGAGAATTCAATCCAAACGTCACCATACTGTCCCTTACCACCAGACTGACGCTTAAAGAATCCACGAGCTTGAACAGTCTTCGTAAATGCTTCACGATAAGCAACCTGAGGGGCACCAACAGTGGCTTCAACGTTGAATTCACGCTTCATACGATCCACCATGATATCCAACTGCAATTCACCCATTCCGGCAATCAAAGTATCACCAGTCTCCTGGTTCGTTGTGGCACGGAATGAAGGGTCTTCTTCAGCCAACTTCTGCAAAGCAGTTGCCAACTTGTCTTGGTCGGCCTTTGTCTTTGGCTCGATGGCCAATTCAATAACTGGTTCTGGGAATTCCATTGATTCAAGAATCAATGGGTGGTCCACAGCAGTCAAAGAGTCACCAGTAGTAGTGTTCTTCAAACCAATCGCAGCAGCGATATCACCTGAGAAGACTTCTTCAATTTCAGTACGTGAAGTAGCGTGCATTTGGAGCAAACGACCAACACGTTCACGAGTATCTGAAGAAGTGTTTTGTACGTATGAACCGGATTGCAAAGTACCAGTATAAACACGCATAAATGTCAAACGACCAACGAATGGATCTGTCATGATCTTGAAGGCCAAAGCAGCAAATGGCTTTGAGTCATCGGCAACCAAGTCAACTTCTTCATCAGTCTTAGGGTCAGTTGCGACATAAGGACGAACTTCTAGAGGACCTGGCAAGTAATCAACAACAGCATCCAACATCATTTGAACACCCTTATCCTTGTAGGCTGAACCAGCCAAAACAGGATAGAATTCCAAATTCAATGTGGCACGACGGATAGCAGCTTTCAATTCATCAATAGAAATTTCTTCACCTTCAAGGTACTTTTCCATCAATTCTTCATCAACATCCGCAACGGCTTCAATCAAAGTTTCGCGCTTTGTTGAAACGATGTCTTGGTAGTCAGCTGGGATTTCACGTGGTTCCCACTTTGAACCCAAGTCATCAGTAGGCCAGTAAGCCTTTTCTTCGATTAGGTCAATAACACCCTCGAAATCATCTTCGGCACCAATTGGCCATTGAATAGCTTCGGCGTTAACTTGCAAACGTTCGTGCATTGAGTTAACTGACATTTCAAAGTCAGCACCCAACTTGTCCATCTTATTAACGAAAACAATCCGGGGAACGTTATAAGTCGTTGCCTGGTGCCAAACAGTTTCAGTCTGTGGCTCAACACCAGCAGCACCATCCAACACGGCTACGGCACCATCCAAGACACGCAAGGCACGTTCAACTTCGATTGTGAAGTCCACGTGACCTGGAGTATCGATGATGTTAACACGGAATGGGTTCTTTTCATATTGGTCGAAGAAGCCACGCCAAACAGCAGTAGTAGCGGCTGATTGGATCGTGATTCCACGTTCCTTTTCCTGTTCCATGAAGTCCATTTGTGAAGCACCATCGTGTGTTTCACCAATTTTGTGAATCTTACCTGTATAGTACAAGATTCGTTCTGTCGTCGTCGTCTTACCGGCATCGATGTGGGCCATGATACCGATATTACGAGTGTGATCAAGCGGGTATTCACGCTTTGCCATGATGATCTCCTAATTTTTTTATCCTAGTTGCAACAAAAAGCGAGCAATATTTGTTCGCTTTTTTAAAAATTATGAGCCTATTAGTAGGCCCGTAAAAGCGAACCAAAGTCCACTTTTACGAAAATCCTACCAACGGTAGTGTGCGAAGGCACGGTTGGCTTCAGCCATCTTGTGCGTGTCTTCACGCTTCTTAACAGAAGCACCGTTTTCGTTGGCTGCGTCAATAATTTCCTTAGCCAAACGTTCTTCCATTGTGTGTTCGTTACGCAAACGAGCGTAATTTACCAACCAACGCAAGCCCAAAGTAGTCCGACGGTCTGGACGAACTTCGATTGGCACCTGGTAGTTAGATCCACCAACACGGCGGGCCTTAACTTCCAAAACTGGCATGATGTTTTCCATTGCTTGTTCGAAAACTTCCAATGGTTCGTTACCAGTAGTTTCCTTGATGCGGTCAAAAGCTGCATACAAGATAGTTGAAGCAGTTCCGCGCTTTCCATCAACCATCAACTTGTTGATCAAACGTGAAACTAACTTTGAATTGTAAATTGGGTCAGGCAAAACTTCCTGACGCTTCGTATAACCTTTACGTGGCATGAGTTGTCCTTTCCTTACTTCTTAGGAGCTTTCGTTCCATACTTTGAACGTGAAGTCATACGGCCGTCAACACCGGCAGTATCCAAGGCTCCACGAATAACGTGATAACGCACACCAGGCAAATCCTTAACACGACCACCACGGATCAAAACAACCGAGTGTTCTTGCAAGTTGTGACCAATACCTGGGATGTAAGCAGTTACTTCGTACAAGTTTGACAAACGTACACGAGCGTACTTACGCAAAGCTGAGTTAGGCTTTTTTGGTGTCAAAGTTCCGACACGAGTCGCAACTCCACGCTTTTGTGGGGCAACATTGTTTGTTGCCTTCTTCTTCATTGAGTTGTAGCCGAAGTTCAAGGCTGGTGACTTTGACTTAGTCGCTTGAGACTTACGTGACTTACGAACCAATTGGTTAATTGTAGGCATCCTACTATACTCCTTCATTCTTGTTTTTTCACAGTTCCAGGCGTATCATTTTTGTTCATAAACAAAAGTGCTCCTGGAAGTCCTGCTTCGACTTGCCTTTACACAGGCCTTTTGCCGGCTTTACCCGCGCAAAAGGACTAATGACTTAAAAGCACGTTGAATATAATAGCAGGTTTAGAGCTAATGTCAAGGGCTTTTTGCCAGTTTTTTAAGGGTCGATTTCAATTTTTAGGGTCGACTTTCGTCTAACTCCCTATGACTAACATTTTACTATATTTAACCAACTTAATCATCGTCTCACTGATTTTTTGCCTGGCCGACCGCTCCAGTCAACATCTTTTTCTGTGGACAAAGCGTTCATTTTGTTTCAGTTGTCACCACATTCTGTTTTGGTATGACCTCATCCCTGTTTTCTCAGCTTGGTTTTTGAAAGGACGCTGTCGTTACTGTAAACAACCTTTTGCCAACTGGCCGTTACTGGCTATCCTTGAAGGAATTCTACCGCTTTTCCTCACAGCTCTTTTTCACCAGAATAACCTGTGGGTTCTTGGCTCTGCCTACCTTTTGCTTTATTTAGCCAAGGAAGATTGGTCCACCATGACCTGCTCAGCATGGTTAGCCTGGCTGTGGGTTGCCGTCTTAATCTCGTTCGTTCACCATCCCTATAGTGGTTGGTTTCTCACCGCCTTGATTCTTCTAGTTCTATGGCTAACACTCAATGACTTTCTTGGCATAGGTGATATACCAGTTTTAGCAATTGGTTTTTTCTCACTAACTGAGCAAGCCTTCTCCCTCTTCTTACTCTTGTCTAGTACCAGTGTATTGATTTATTTAGCGTTTCAACAAGAAAATCAGCAAAGGTGTCTCCCCTTCATCCCCTTCTTGTTTGTCGGTTTTGTTTTGGCCGAACTGCTTAACCCCCTCTTAACATAGGACTGGCGATGATTCAGGCAATTGCTGACACAAAAACAGAGGTCAAGCCCTGGGGGCTTAACCTCTGTTTTCAAAAGCTCGGTTTCCCTAGCTCTGTGCACGCTGGCTACCAGATTGTTACCACTCTGGTGGCCATTTGTTGTGCTATTCCTTAACGAGTTCGCCCTTCTTTTCGGGCGTTTCGCATTTCTTAATCTTTAGCTTAATTTGACCGTGTTGTGCGCCAATCGTGACAACATCTTCCGTGGTAATTTCACCGTCCAGAAGCGCCTCTGAGAGCCGGTCCTCAACCTCGGTCTGGATAACCCGCCGAACTGGCCTTGCACCGTATTCGCGGTCATAGCCAGCGTCAGCGATGGCATCAATTGCAGCCATCGTCATCTTAACCTTAATGCCTTGCTCTGCTACTCGGCGGAGCAATGACTTGGTCATCAAGCGCACAATTTGTCGAACCTCGTCCTTGGTCAATGCATCAAAGACCAAGACTTCGTCGATTCGGTTGATAAACTCTGGGCGGAAAGTTTCCTTAACCGTCTCGCGAATCTTTTTGGCCACAGCCTGGTCATCATTTTTCAAATCAGTTGAGCCAAAGCCAAGCATCTTCTCGTCTCGCAATCGAGTTGCGCCCAAGTTTGAGGTCATGATAATCACGGTATTACGGAAATTAACCTTCCGGCCCTTCGCATCCGTCAAAAAGCCATCATCAAAGACCTGTAACATCAAATTAAAGATGTCTGGGTGAGCCTTTTCCACCTCATCCAAAAGAATAATGGAATAAGGATGGTTGCGCACCTGTTCTGTTAATTGCCCACCTTGGTCATAACCAACATAACCAGGGGCTGAACCAATCAAGCGTGAAGCAGAGTACTGTTCTTGGTACTCGGACATATCAACCCGAATCATATTATCTTCCGAACCAAACATGATTTCAGACAGAGCCTTGGCTAACTCAGTTTTACCAACACCAGTTGGGCCCAAAAATAGGAAAGTTCCAATTGGGCGGTTGGGGTCAGACAAGCCTGACCGTGATCGGCGGATCGCACGGGAAACCGCTGAAATCGCCTTTTTCTGGCCGATGACGCGTTTACCCAATTCCTTTTCCAGGTTCACCAAATGATCGGATTCTGATTTTTCAACCTGAGTCAACGGTACCCCGGTTTGCTGAGAAATGACTTGGGCAATGTTGGCCGGTGCCACCTTCAAACCAAAGCTTTGGTCCTTTTCTTGCTTCTTTTCCTTGCGAAGCAAAGCACGGTCAATCTTCTTCCGCAAACTCATTTCCTTCAAGCGCAAATCAGCAGCCTTTTCAAAGTCCATTGCAGCAATGGCCTCATCCTTGGCCTTTTGAATCTTGACTAATTCAATTCGGTCCTTGTGAAGTGGCGTTGCGCGATCGACATCGTCAATCCGCACCTTTGCCGCCGCTTCATCCATCAAATCGATGGCCTTATCAGGCAGGAAGCGGCCGGTAATATACCGCGATGATAGATTAACAGCAGCTTCAACAGCTTCTGGTTCGATATCAACCTGGTGGAAGTTTTCAAACTTCTTTTTAATCCCATTCAAAATCGTCATTGCTTCGGCCGTTGATGGTTCATTAATCGTTACCTGAGCAAAACGGCGTTCCAAAGCAGCATCAGACTCAATGTATTGTTGGTACTCATCAAAGGTAGTCGCACCTAACATCTGCAAATCGCCCCGGGCAAGGGCAGGCTTTAGAATGTTGGCCGCATCAATGGCCCCCTCAGCGCCACCGGCACCAACAAGCGTATGCAATTCATCAACAAAAAGAATCACATGCCCATCCGCCTCAATTTCTTCGATAACCTGCTTCAATCGGCTTTCGAATTCACCACGGTACTTGGTACCCGCGACCAATGACCCCATATCCAAGGCCATCAGGCGCTTTTTCTTCAAAGAATCCGGTACCAAACCGGCCACAATGCGCTGGGCCAATCCTTCGGCAATCGCGGTCTTTCCAACACCTGGTTCACCAACTAAGACAGGATTGTTCTTTGTCCGCCGTGACAAAATTTGGACAACACGCCGGACTTCAGTATCGCGACCGATGACGGGATCCAAGTTACCAGCCTTGGCAACTTCGGTCATGTCCCGAGCTAATTTATCTAAAGTGGGCGTGCCCAACTCCTTGGATTTCTGCTGTTTTGCCTGTTTGCGTAAATCAGTCACGCCTAGACGCCGCAAAATCGCCTTGTTCATGTCTTTCAAGTTGACGTCTAAGCCGATCAAAATGCGTGATGACAAGATGCTTGAATCCTGGAGCAGTGACAGGAGCAAGTGCTCCGTTCCCACTTCAGTCTGACCCATCAAATCTGCTTGATCAGCGGCCCACTTCAAAATTGAAGCCGCCTTAGGTGAGTATGGCAGGTAGGATTCCTGGTTGGCATCCTGGTCCATCCCATAGCCCGTAAACCGCTCGATTTCCTCTTTGATTTTGTCACTATTGACGTTAAATTCAGCCAAAACTTTAGCTGCCACACCCGCTTGTTCCAAAGACAAGGCTAGGAGTAGGTGTTCCGTCCCAACGGCACGGTGTTGAAAATACTTTGCTTGGTCTTGTGCCAATGACAAGACGTTTTCTGCAGAACTAGTATACTTGTTTTCCATTTTCCCTCCTTATATCATAACGGGGAATGTCAAATCCGATATTGGTACATATTATAACGCAAGTTTATTTTTTCGGAAATAATTCTGAAATAAGAAAAAGAAAACCAAGGAAATTCCTGGTTTTCTTTTCTGTGTTTTAATCTGGATTCTTCAGACTTAGTTGCCATTGGAGATAAGCATTAATCAATGGGTCTAAATCGCCATCCAAAACTTCTTGTGGTTGGTTACTTTCGTAATTGGTCCGGTGGTCTTTGACCATCTGGTAAGGGTGCATGACATAAGAACGAATCTGAGATCCCCAGCCGTTTTCCATCTTTTCCCCTGACAAGGCCGCCCGTTCCGCTTCCTTCTTCTCCAACTCTAACTGGTAGAGCTTTCCCTTCAAGAGGCGCATGGCATAATCACGGTTACCATATTGTGTTCGTTCAACGGTTGAAGAAACAACGATTCCTGTTGGTTCGTGGGTCAAACGGACACCCGTTGAAACCTTGTTGACGTTTTGTCCTCCAGCTCCACCGGAACGGAAGACATCCATCTTAATGTCATCATCGCGAACTTCGACTTCGATACTGTCGTCCAACTCTGGCATCACATCAACGGAAACGAAAGATGTGTGTCGCCGGCCAGCAGAATCAAAAGGTGAGATCCGGACAAAACGGTGAACACCCTTTTCAGACCGTAAAAAGCCATAAGCATTGTGACCGGTAATCTTCAAGGTTGCTGAATCAATACCAGCCTCATCACCAGCGTGATAGTCCAAAACATCAACCTTAAAGTCATGGGCTGAAGCCCAGCGGGTATACATCCGGTACAAGTTGGCGCCCCAGTCGGTTGACTCGGTTCCACCAGAACCAGGATGAATTTCCAAAATGGCATTGTTAGCATCGTACTCACCCGTCAACAATTGCTCCAGGTTATAAGCCTCAACGTCTTTTTGTGTCTTTTCAACCAAGTTGGTTAATTCTTCTTGGCTGTCTTCATCTTCAGGATCTTCTTCCACCATCTCAATCAAGACCTCGATTTCATCGGCCTGTTCGGATAGGTTCAAGAAAGAATCACGCCGATTTTTCAATACATTGCTTTGCTCAATGATTCCCTGGGCCTTTTCTTGGTCATCCCAAAACCCCGGTTCTGTCATTTGGTATTCAAAATCAGCAATTTCTTCTGTTAGCGCATCCAAATCCAACGTTTTGGCAAAACGTTCGATATCCTCTTGGATGGCTGTTAGCGCCTGTTTGGCTGCCACTGTTTCCATGGCGGGTCCTCCCACATAAGAAAAGCGAACTGAGCGTTCGCTTTTTGTTTACGCTGTTAAGTTCGTACGAATCTCGGCCTTCATAAAGGTCCGGGTAGCATCGTATTCGATATCAGCAATCATTCGATTAAAGTTTGCAAAGGCTTCATTTTGATACTCCACCAATGGATTTAACTGGCCATAACCACGCAAGCCGACTCCTTGGCGCAAACGATCCAAGGCATCAATGTGGTCCGTCCAGTGTTGGTCAACTGTTCGCAAGATAACAATGCGCTCGAAAGCCAACAATTGTTCTGCTTCCTGCAAGTCTTGCTTCTTTTCGGCCAGATTATCAAGGGCCAACTGGTACAAGCGGTCCTTGATTTCTTGGCGGTTCAAGTTTTGCAAACGAACAGCACCGAGGTCCTTAGAGGTTAATGACGTTTCTACGAAGGCAGAGAGGGCCTCCAAATCCCATTCCTTTTCGTCCTTACCAGGCGTTTGGGCATCAACCACACGGTTGATTGTCCGCTTAACCATTGGCAACAAAACATCATCCAAGCTCTTCTTTTCATCCAAAACTTGGTCACGTTCACGATAAATCAGCTCACGCTGCTCACGGACAACATCATCATACTGCAAGACGTTCTTACGAGTATCGTAGTTGTTTCCTTCAACTCGCTTTTGAGCTGATTCAACCGAACGCGTAATCCAACGGTGAGTAATTACCGTATCTTCGTCGTCCATGTTCATCCGCTGCAGCATCGTCCGTACTCGTTCGGCACCAAAACGAATCATCAAGTCATCTTGCAATGACAAAAAGAATTGTGAAGATCCGTGGTCTCCCTGACGACCAGCACGACCACGCAACTGGTTATCAATTCGACGTGATTCGTGACGTTCCGTGGCAATCACGGCCAAGCCACCCAAATCGTCGATACCAGGGCCTAATTTAATATCAGTTCCACGACCGGCCATGTTCGTCGCCACCGTAACGGCACCACGTTGACCAGCATTAGCGATAATTTCGGCTTCCTTTTCGTTGTTCTTGGCATTCAAAACGTTATGTGGAATCTTGTGCGCCGTCAACAACTTCGCCACTAATTCAGAAGATTCAACTGAACCTGTTCCCAACAAGACGGGTTGGCCCTTCTTGTGCAATTCCGCTACCTTATTGATAACCGCATTAAACTTAGTCTTCAATGATGGGTAAAGCAAATCAGGCAAGTCCTGACGTTGGATTGGCCGGTTGGTTGGAATTTCAACGACTTCCATGTTATAGATTTCGCGTAATTCTTCTTCTTCCGTCTTAGCCGTTCCAGTCATACCAGACAACTTCTTGTACATCCGGAAGAGGTTCTGATAAGTGATTTGAGCCATTGACTTATTTTCTTCACGAACCTCGACGCCTTCTTTGGCTTCGATAGCCTGGTGCAAACCATCAGACAAACGAGTTCCTTCTGAAATACGGCCAGTTGATTGATCAATCAACTTGACTTCACCATCCTGAACAACATAATCTTTATCGTTCAAGTAGTTGAAGTTGGCACGCAAAGCCTGGTCCACGTGGTGGGTCAAAGCTGTGTTTTGCGCATCGTACAAGTTATCCAAGTTAAAGAAGACTTCAGCATTCTTGATCCCTTCACTCGTGAGTGAAGTATTCTTGCTTTCTTCATCGACCTTATAGTCTTCGTCACGAGTTAAAGTCTTAACAAATCGGTCAACCTGTTGGTACAAAGGTGAAACCCCTGAACCAGGACCAGAAATAATCAATGGCGTTCGTGCCGTATCGATCAAAATTGAATCCGCTTCATCAATCAAAGCGTAGTTCAAACCACGTTGCATCACGCGGTCTTCTGCCCGAGTAACCATGTTGTCACGGAGGTAGTCAAAACCAATATTAAAGTTTGTTGAATAAGTGATATCAGCGTCGTAAGCAGCCCTCTTTTCATCAGGAGCAGCATCACCAACGTTCACACCAACAGTCAGACCCAACCAATTATAGAGTTGACCCATCTGTTCCGCATCACGCTTTGAAAGGTAATCGTTCACCGTCACAACGTGGACACCTTGGCCGGCCAATGCGTTCAAATAAACTGCCATTGTGGCCGTTAATGTCTTTCCTTCACCGGTCTTCATTTCGGCTAGGTTTCCACCATGCAAAACGATGGCACCCATGATTTGTACTCGGTATGGATAAAGACCCAAGACACGCTTAGCACCTTCTCTTGCCACCGCGAAGGCTTCAGGCAAAAGGGCATCAAGCTCTTTAGCCGTTGCCTTTTGCTTTTCAGCTGCACTTGTCTTACCAGCTAAAGCTGCTTGAATTTGAATTTGAAAGTCTTGCGTCTTCTTTTGCAAGGCTTCATCAGACAGGGCAGCAACCGTGTCTGCGTATGACTCTACCTGGTCAGCAATCTTTTCAATCTTTTTTAATTGACGCTTTGAATTGTCGTAAAGTTTACGGACTGGATTAACCATGCTTATATCGGTGACCGTTAAAAAACGGACACACTCCCTTCATCACAAAATGTTCATTAAAATTTAAGAATACTACAGCCTAGTATAGCAAAAAAGCCGTGGAAATAACAGACGTGGCAGTCTGAAATCAGCCAACAGCTTGGTTGTTTTTAATGATGTGGCGTTGCCTGCAATGTTTCTTGACCACCCAAATATGGACGCAAAACTTCTGGAACCGTTACTGTTCCATCTTCATTTTGGTAGTTTTCCAAAATGGCAGCCACTGTTCGACCAACGGCCAAACCGGAACCGTTCAATGTGTGAACCAATTCCAACTTACCATCTTCATTTCGGTAAGTAATGTGCATTCGGCGGGCCTGGAAATCACGAGTATTTGATACCGAAGAAATTTCACGATACATTCCCTGAGCTGGCAACCAAACTTCCAAGTCATGCGTCTTAGCAGCAGAGAAGCCCATATCGCCTGTTGACAACGTAATCACGTGATATGGCAAACCTAATTTTTGCAGAATATTTTCGGCATTGTTCGTCATCTTTTCCAATTCTTGATCGGACTGGTCAGGCTTGGCAAACTTCACCATTTCAACCTTATTAAATTGGTGCAAACGAATTAATCCGCGCGTATCACGACCCGCAGCACCGGCTTCCTTTCGGAAAGATGGTGACAAAGCCGTGATGGAGATTGGCAAGTCCTCTGCAGGGATTGTTTCCCCAGAATAGTAATTCGTCAAAGATACTTCGGCCGTTGGGATATAGGTTTGATTTAACCCTTCCACCCGGTAAGCATCATCTTGGAACTTAGGATACTGGCCAGTTCCAAACATGGCCGAATCATTCACCACGATTGGCGTAATCATTTCGGTGTAACCTTCTTCACGGTGCTGGTCTAGCATGAAGTTATACAATGCTCGTTCCAAACGTGCACCATCACCAACGTAGTACAAGAACCGTGCACCAGAAACCTTGGCTCCACGTTCGAAGTCCAAGATTCCCAAGTCCTCACCTATTTCATAGTGAGGCTTCAGCCAGGCTGGTGCTTCCGTCTTAACCAATGGACGGCCTTGGTAGTCTTCAGGTTCCCAAGTTCTGATTTCAACGTTTGCTTCTTCATCAGGACCAACTGGCACATCATCCTCGGCAATGTTTGGCAAGTGTGCTGCCTGGTCCTTAACCACTTTGTCTAAGCCTTCTAATTCTTGGTCGAGATCCTTGATTTTCTTGGCAACGGCTTGCATTTCCTGAATAGCTGCCGAAGCATCTTCTTTTTGACGCTTTGCAAAGGCAATCTTATCAGATGCCTCATTGCGCTTAGCCTTGAGTTCTTCCACCTTGGCGATCACGTCTCGTCGTTTCTGGTCTGCGGCTAACAAATCAGCTAAAACGTCGCTTTGAACGCCACGATCTGCTAATTTTTGTCTTGCAACTTCCTGATTTTTTCGCAAGTACTTCAAATCTAACATGGTTTTTTCTCCTCTTTTGGATAATAAAAAGCGCCTTTTCATCCAACTATTCCTAGTCAAGGGACGAAAAAAGCGCAATCCGTGGTACCACCCTAGTTCTGCAAAGTATGCAGCACTCAATTAAGGCCTGATAACGGTGGTAAACCGAGCGACATTACTCGCTAACGTAAATCTGTCGGAGTTTCGATCTGACCCTTTTCACCAACCAGGGCCTCTCTATGTTTATCTACTTATAACAGATATTTGCTTAAATTTAGTATAGCTATTTTAATCAAAAAAGGCAAGACAAGGCGGCGTTCAATCACCAAATCGGCAAAAATATCTGTAGATGACTTAGTAACAGACCAAAGAGGCAATTCGTATGCGGTATGAGGCTTAGCAAACAATCTGTGCACACCACAATGCACAAAAAAAGAAGACCGGAGTCTTCTTTGTTATGGGCCATCCAGGACTCGAACCTGGGACCTCTGCGTTATCAACACAGCGCTCTAACCAACTGAGCTAATGGCCCATCTCTTCGGCTTCTTGCCTAAGCGAATGACGGGAATCGAACCCGCATAGCCAGCTTGGAAGGCTGGAATTCTACCATTGAACTACATTCGCATCTTTTCTGGGTTCCCCCAATGGCGCTGGACGGAATCGAACCGCCGACACATGCAGCTTCAATGCATTGCTCTACCAACTGAGCTACAGAGCCAACTTTTCTTTTTTCAGAAAACGGTCACAACGGGGTTCGAACCCGTGATCTCCTGCGTGACAGGCAGGCGTCCTAACCAGCTAGACCATGCGACCAATTGCGGGAGTAGGATTTGAACCTACGACCTTCGGGTTATGGGCCCGACGAGCTACCGAACTGCTCCATCCCGCGATAATATTATTTTTGGGTAACACCCGTAAGGAGAATGGGGGATTCGAACCCCCGCGCCGGTTTCCCGACCTGACGGTTTTCAAGACCGTTCCCTTCAGCCAGACTTGGGTAATTCTCCATGCTTTTTTAATCCACTTCCATGGACCATGTTGGACTCGAACCAACGACCGGACGGTTATGAGCCGTCTGCTCTAACCAGCTGAGCTAATGGTCCCAGCTCGAGTCATCGCGGCAGGGGGAATCGAACCCTCGACCTCTCGGGTATGAACCGAACGCTCTAGCCAGCTGAGCTACACCGCGATACTTTGCTGTAGTACTCACAGCGATCGGGACGACAGGATTCGAACCTGCGACCCCCTGGTCCCAAACCAGGTGCTCTACCAAGCTGAGCTACGTCCCGCTTTCTTTTTGGACTTCTTCGCCCTAGACCTTTTGGGGCCTTATGCACCTAGCAGGAGTCGAACCTGCAACCTTCTGATTCGTAGTCAGACACTCTATCCAATTGCGCTATAGGTGCATTATGCCGGCGACCGGGATCGAACCGGTACGATGTTTCCATCGCAGGATTTTAAGTCCTGTGCGTCTGCCTATTCCGCCACGCCGGCATCCAAGCGAACGACGGGATTCGAACCCGCGACCCCCACCATGGCAAGGTGATGTTCTACCTCTGAACTACGTTCGCATAATCATGCCGACTAAAGGATTCGAACCTTCGACCCCCGCTTTACAAGAGCGGTGCTCTACCAGCTGAGCTAAGTCGGCTGGATTGCCCGACGCGGCGTGCATATCTTGGCCTTCGCCAATGGACGATACAGGGATCGAACCTGTGACCCCCTGCTTGTAAGGCAGGTGCTCTCCCAGCTGAGCTAATCGTCCAAAATAAAAAAAGAAGTCCCCTTCTTTTTTATATGTATCGGCATCGCGTCGTCCTATCCTCGCAGCCAGCGTTCCGGCAACTACTTTCGGCGCTATAGAGCTTAACTTCTGTGTTCGAGATGGGTACAGGTGGTTCCTCTATGCCATCAACACGACACC